>JAIPKB010000100.1 GCA_021733795.1 Akkermansiaceae bacterium
GTGGGTGTGGCCGGAAACCACCACTTGCGCCCCCCATTTGACCAGCACGTCGTGCCACGCTTCGCGGCTGGTCCGGCTGAAGGCATCGTAGGCCCCCTGATCGTATCCGTCCATTGATGGGTGTCGTTCCACACGCTGAAATGCGTGGCGGCGGCCTCGGGATCCAGGGTGCGGAATTTCCGCCAAGGCCCCTCTTCGCGGGCCTGCGGGGCTTCGCCGGCCTCCACCACCACCCGGATTTCATATTCGGTGCCGGGCCGCAAGCCATCAACCCGCACCCGCACGATACGGTCCCCCTGCGGCACGAAGCCGAAGGCCTCCTCCGCCACCCGGCCCCGCGTGCCGTCCGCCGTCCGCCATTCCACCCAGCCACGGACCAGCCGGCCCACCGCCCACACCACTTCCAAGCCATCCGCCCGCGGTGCCATCAATACCGCCGGAGTTTTCAACAACGGCCCCTCCAACAGCGGCACCTGTGGCTCGGGTTTTGCCACAGCCATCCCCAGCGTTCCCGCGGTGCCGACCACGGCTCCGCCTGCCAGACTTTCCAGAAATCGACGACGTTTCATCATCCGTGCGTTACGCCGGCAGGGGGAAGTCTGTCGGGGAATCGCCTTGGGAATCGGAAACAGGGGGATCCGGGCGAAAGATTTCCGAATCGCTGGCGTCTAGTGGGGATGCAAACTTGTCGATGGTCGCTGTTGCTCGCCCTGTTCCTGCCGATTTCCTGCGTGGCGGGTGATTGGCCACAATGGCGGGGGCCAGCCGGGAATGGCTCGGCCGATGAACGGAACCTGCCGGACTCCTGTGATCCGGCCACGGCGAAATGGACCACCCCGCTGCCCGGGGCCAGTCACGCCACTCCGGTCATCGCCGGGAAACGGCTTTTCCTAACGGCCACCGACCGCCCGAGCAAAGGGGTACTCGCCATCTGCCTGGATCCCGCCGATGGCAAAATCCTCTGGCAGCGGCGGATCGGCGACGACATCAAGGCACCCCAGAACAACGGTGCCACCCCGTCCCCTGTGACCGATGGCCGGAGCGCGTGGTTTTTGCTAGGCAGCGGCGCCCTGGTGGCACTCGATATGGAGGGCAAGCTGTTATGGCAACGCGATCTAGCGAATGACCACGGCAATCTCTGTACCAAGTTCGGTTACAGCTCGAGCCCGCTATTGTGGCGGGACACGCTCTACGTGCAGATCCTCCGGCGCACCAAACCGTATTCGGGTGAACCGGGGATCGAGGGACCGCTCGAGCCACTGGTGCTGGCACTCGATCCGGCGAGCGGTCGGGAAAAATGGCAACACGTCCGCAAATCCGATGCGGTGGATGAATCCCTCGAGGCCTACACCTCTCCCGTGGCCTTTGAGAATGGTGAACACAGCGAGTTGCTGATCGAAGGCGGCGATTTCATCAGCGGTCATGACCCCGCCACCGGCGCGGAAATCTGGCGCTGCGAATACAACCCGGAGCGGAAGAGCATGTGGCGGCTCATCCCCTCCCCCGTCGTCGCGGGCGGCCTGATCGTCGCCACCCTCCCGCGGGGTGGTCCCATGTGGGCGTTCAAACCCGGCGGCAAAGGCCGCTTGGATCCCTCCTCCGCCGTGTGGGTTTACGATGAACGCACCAGCGATTCCGGCACCCCGCTTTACTACCAGAACCTCCTCTACATCCTGCAAAGCGATAAGAACGATCCCTGGAGCCGCGGCAGCAAGAGCAGCCCCGGCATCTTCCTGCTGGTGCTGGACCCCGCCACGGGCAAGGAAGTGGGGCGCACGGAAATCGCCAAAGGCGGTGCCTGGCGCTCCTCTCCCACCGGTGCCGATGGCAAGATCTATCTGATGAGCGAAAAGGGTGAGGTGGTTGTCGTCGCCGCCGGCGTTGGAGGCCGCATCCTGTCCCGCGCCAACTTCGACGATGGCCCGGCCTGTGCCACCATCGTCGTCGCCAATGGCCGGGTTTTCGTCCGCACCGCCGACAAGCTGAGCTGTTTCGGCAAGTAGCCGGTCGGTGGCCCGGCAATAAGGAGCGTGGACATTCCTGTCCACCCGCCAAAGAAGCTGCACTGTAGCGGCGCTCGATGAGCGTCGAAGCATCGATACCCATGGACCGCAAATGATCCTCCGGTTTCCCTGGGTGCCTCTTTCGCTTCGAGAGTCCCGGCCAGCTTTGACTTCTCTGTCATGCACCCCGCAGCCACCCTGATGGCGGATTTCGATTGCCATTCCGGCGATGGCGGCGACACTGCGGCGGGCCGCAACCGCCGGTCCGGGTCTTGATCGATGAAACGGCACTATCTGCGATTGGTCCGGCGCGCCTTCCGCGCCCTGCGACATCCCAACCTCCGTCACCGCGGCTGGTGGAAGTGGTTGTCCGCGCCGTTGTTGCACCGCAGCTTCTGGGTGCCGTGCCGCGATTCGGTGGCGACCGGACTCTCGGCCGGCCTGTTTTTTTCGATGATGCCCGTGCCATTCCAGATGGTTTTTGCGGCGCTGGTGGCGGCGCGGTTCCGCGGGAATGTGCCGATCGCGATGGGAGCCTGCTGGCTGAGCAACCCGCTGACCCAGGTCCCGATCTGGTTGTTCCAGTTCCGCATGGGCGATTGGCTGCGGCATTTCCTATCGATTCCGATGCCGGAGTTCCTGGTCAGGGTCGATCTCGAGCTGGCCGGGGCCGGCAGTCTCAATGCGGCGGGTTTCGTCCTGGGTTTCATCACCTGCGGCGTGGTCCTCGCGCTGGCCGCCTTTCCACTCACCCATCTGTTTTCGCTGCTGATGCCCCACCATCTCCCGCGCTTCCGCGTCCGCCGCAAATCCCGCCCTCAGCCACCACCCGCGGAATAGGGACCGCTCTCGGCACGTTTGAATCTTGCTTCGGAGAGCCCGGCACAGACGACGGGGCGCGTTCATTCTGAACGCTGAGTCAGCCGGACATGCTGTCCGCAGGTCTTCCCGTGGCTGGCGCGGCTCGCGACAGGCCGTCTCCGGGGCGGCTCGCCCCGGACCGTCTGTTCGACGCTCAGCTACGCTTCCACACCCGACCGACAGCATGTCGGCCTCACATAGCCGACACCATGTCGACGCTCCGGAGCGCCGCTACAATCTCCTCATCCGCCATTCATGTATTTCACCTCTCACTCACCTCCAACCGCATGAATATTCGCGGTGCATCTCCCATCGGCAGGACAAACACATGCTCCCCGCCGGATCCGCTGTCCGGCACCTCGGTCCAACTCCCCGGCAGCAAGGTCTCACTCCATTGCACGCCGTAGGTAATGCCCGTCACGCCAGCGGGTTGGGTGAAACGAATCACGAAGTCATCCCCGATCCGCTGCGGCTGCGGCAGGTGACCGGACACCTCACTCCCCGCACCGATACCAAAGGCATGGCGGATCAGATCGTCGCCGGAGAGTCCGCTGCCAACGCCGCTGCCCCGAACCCAGCGTTCTGTCGTTAGGGCATCCAACTCGGGCAACGCCACCACCGCCAGGCTGTGGTTGGCCGCGGCACCGCTACCCACCATCATAACGAAACGCCCGTCGGCAGCCACCGGACCCGCCAAGGGGCGCCGGGTGGTACTGTCATCGCCCAACTGGCCGCTGGCATTGTCGCCCCAGGCGGCCAAAGTGCCGTCGGTGAAACGCAGCAAGCCGTGGTTCAAACCGATCCCGAGATCGGCGATCAACTTACTGGATTCAATTCCGGATAGATCCGTCGCCACCGGCAGATTGCTCTGCACGGCATCCCCCGTTCCCAACTGGCCGCGATGGTTGTAGCCCCACGCGGCCAGCGTGCCATCCGCGCACAAGGCCAGGCTGTGGGCACTGCTGGCACGGATCGCCGTCACGGCTTTGCCAGCGAGCACGCCGTTGGAACAGATCGCCACTGGCACGCCGCTGGTGGTGGTGCTGCCATCGCCGAGCTGGCCGCGTTGATTGTATCCCCATGCGACCAAGGTGCCATCGGTGCAGAGCGCCAGCGTGTGATATTGTCCGGCGGAAATCGCGGTGATTCGCTTGCCGGCAAGCGCCCCAGTCATATCCACCGCCACCGGCTCTGGACGGGTCACGGTGCCTCCATCGCCCAACTCCCCTTCATCGTTGTAGCCCCATCCCGCCACCGTGCCGTCATCGCACAGCGCGAAACTGTGATAGGCCCCTGCAGCCACCGCCACGACATGTTTCCCGGTAAGCGCGCCCACCGGGGAAACCTCCACCGGCACCCGGCTGGTTTCCGTGCCGCCGTTGCCAAGTTGGCCGTAATTGTTATACCCCCAGGCCACCAGGGAGCCATCCGCGCACAACGCCAGATTGTGGAACGGCCCGGCGGAAATGGCGATCACCGTCTTGCCGGCGAGCGCACCCGTGCGATCCACCGCCACCGGCACGCTGCTGTGGTCGCTGCCGCCATTGCCAAGCTCGCCGTGCACATTGTATCCCCAGGCGGCGAGAGTCCCGTCGGAGCATAAGGCCAGGCTGTGGAGATAGCCGCTGGAAACCGCGGTGATCGTCTTCCCGGACAAAACGCCGGTGTTGATCACGGAGGACGGCAACAAGCCATCTGAATCATTCTGATTACCAAGCTGCCCATATTTGCCGGCACCCCACGCCTGCACTTCGTTGGCCGCCCATTGCAGCACCAGGTCGTTGCCGGTGCCACCGTAGTAGTTGGCCGCGAAATGATAGTCCTTGCCGTTATAGTTCAACGTCACCTGTTGGCCGTGTACCAGGTTCCCGAAGGTCCCGTGAATGAACCCGAGCCCGGTGTTGTCCACCATGGTGAGAACCGTGCCGGGGGCTGGGGCGTAGTTGAGCACAAGATTCGCGTCATAGCCACCTGCAGTAAAGCCGCTGGCGGTCACCGGGATATCGCCACCCGAATTGAAGACGAACTCAAATGGCAGGCGGGTCAGGGTGATGGTATAGGTCATGGTCGAAACCCCGTCCTCCGCAGTCACCATAGTGGTGAGCGTGTTATTCCCGACTTCAAGAGGAATCTCACCGCTTGAGGTCCCGCTCATTACCGCACTGCCGTTGACCGCCACCGATGCATCCGACAATTCGGTGATCGGTGTCACGGTCACGCTGTCGATGTCGAATGGCACCGTGACGATATACTCCGTGGTCGCCGTTTCAAACTCCGGCAACATGCTTCCGGCACTCAGCTTCAGGTCGGCCAGATTGGCATTGTAGTGGAGCGCTTGGAACGCACGCAGGGTGCCGTCACTCCCGGCGACAAGCAGATAGCCGTTTGAATAGCTGAGGCGCCCTCCGGCATCGAGCGTTTGCAGCAACTCCCCGTCCTCCAGATTGAAGATCCAGGTCCTGGAGCTATTGGCAACCACAAGGCGGTCGTTGAATACGATCGGTTGATCGAGCAGCGCCGAGTTGTTGGGGGCGGCAGCATCGGTTTGGTAAACCACCCCCGGCGCGCCATCGGCGAGTGCGTAGCTTCTAACCGTATTGCCGAGAATGCCAAAGACGCGGCCGTCCGAGATTGCCGGACTGCCGACGAATCTCTCTGCCAGCCTCCAGCGAATCGAGCGCGAGGGAACATCGATGCACACCAGTTCGGTGGTGCTGAACACGGCGGCGGAGTCGCCCGATACGGCTGACACGGTGTTCATGCTCCAGCCACTCCAACTCCAACCCGTGTCCACCGACCACCGGATGGTTCCGTCTCCGGGATTGTGTTCCTGGAACAATCCCTCTACCCAACTGAACAGCCGGTCATTGGAAATTGTGGGAGTCCAGTCGTCGTACTGTGCCAGGATCTGGAAAAACCTTTGGGTGCCGTCAAAGTCATAACCATATAGGCCCCCGCCATAGCCGCCGTTGATGAAGACGCCGAGCTCACTAACAGCCGGTGCCTCGTACGATTCCCACTGTGCGCCAAAGACCGCTGCCCAGACTTGCTCTCCGGTGTCGGCATTCAAGCTGAACAATTGGGGTCCGGTGGGATCGCTGGTGCCCTTGCCGCGTTGGAAATAGACCCGGTCGTTGAATACCGAGGGCGGGTTGCTGGAGTTGCTGGAAGGAAATGAGAACGACCACAGCAGGCTGCCGTTCTCCAGATCAAGGGCGGTTGCAGCCAGCCCGGTGGCAAAACGGCCGGCTGGTACCACAAACGCACGGCCATTGGCGATGGCTGCGCGGTTGAGCGGGTACCCGCTCTGAACCACCTGGGACCATGCCGGCATGAAATGACAGGTGTCCAAGGCCGCCGGGTGATGCCCGGTGTGGGCCGGTGAACCGCCGAAAGTGGGCCAATCACCAGCGAAGCGGTTGGCCGGATGAACCTCAAGCACCGCTGCGGCGGAATCATCATCCCCGACCACATTGGAAACCCGCACGCTGTAGCTGCCGGCGTCGCTGAGAGCCACTTCACCAATCACCAGGCGATCACTGGTGGCACCGGGGATCGGCTCGCCATCGCGATACCATTGCCACTGGAACGGGCCGATGCCGGTCACAGTCACCCGCAGGACCAACTCCTGCCCGACGCCAAGGTCGGCACCAACGGGTTCCGCAGTTAGCACCGGCAGATCCGTGGCAGCCAGGATGCTGAGACGATAGGTGTGCAGCGCCTGCCCTCCGGCGCTGTCGCGCACCCGGAGTTGGACTTCGTGAACCGTACCGCTGGCTCCGACAGGCGTGCCCGAGATTTCGGCGTTGCCATCGTCATTGTCTGTTAGAGAAAGCCAGGGCGGCCCCTGGAGCCGGTCAATGACCAGGCCCGTGTTGCCGTCCGCATCCTCGGTCCGCACCGTGGTGGAGAATGCGCGACCCGCCACCACTTGAGTCGGCAGTCCCGGGATGAATCGCGGGGTTTGGTTGGCATCGCTGCTGATCTGGAAGACCCAAGCTGGCTGGGAAGTGCCGCCGGCGACCACCAACCAGCGATCGCGCGCCGACAAGGCCGCGCCGAAACCACTGCGGCTGCCAACTGGGGTGATCACCGGCCCGGCAATCCAGTTGCTGCCGGAGCGGCGGAAACTGAAGACCGCACCGCCGCCGACTCCGGCATAGTTGGCACCCGTGTCCCCCACAAACAATTGATCCCCGGCAATCGCCAGCGCATTGCCGAAATTGGTGGAACTGCCGCTCACTGCCGATTGGGCGATGATAGCGGATTGGGCCCATTGGCCAGATGGGTTCTTGGTGTATACGACCACCGCGTTCCCTCCGCGAGTGGCCATGAGATTGCCTGATAGCGCCAGCGACTTGCCGGAAGAATCAAAGGTCGAGGCTCCGGGAATCGCGATTTTCTGGCTTTGGCTCCATTGCCCGGTGGTGATCGACCGGTTGAAGGCATAGAGGCAGGGAATCCGGTTGTAGGAGGGTCCATTGCCTGGCGCCGCGATAACCGCGTGGTTGCCATCCATGGCGATCTGATAGCCGAAACCGTCGCCTGCCACGGCGTCGTTGGCACTGAAGGTCTGGACGCGGTAGGACTCGGGTTCGGTGATGAAAGCGGCCACTCTACCGGTTAGACTGTAGGTGTTGCCAGTGCCGACGAGTAGCAGGTTGCCGGAGGCGGCCACCCCCCTGCCGAAGGCTTCGTTAGCGACCGGGGACGGTGGTCCCAGGCCTCCGCCATGTTCCCAATAGCCGGATTTGCCGGGCCTGAACACATAAGCCGCACCACTGCCGTCCGCCGGGTTGTCCTGATTGTAGAAACCCACGGCTGCCTTGCCGGCGTCCATCGCCACTGCATTGCCGAAATAGTTCTGGGAGCCCGAGGTGGGAACCTTGAACGACTGCGAGGGGCTGGCAGCCCCGGTGGCCGGATCGAAGTCGTAAACCTGGGCGGAACCGCTAAAACCTAACAGCAAATGACGATCGGACAGCGAGGCCGCAAGCCCAGTGGAAGCGTTGCCAACTTTGGGTACCGCGGCGGCTTGCGGGAACTCGATCCCGAAGGTGGTCACCTTGCCAGTGGTGGTACCCCCGGGGGTTACGGCATCCACCCGCCAGGCATAGAAGCGGCCAAACGCCAATGGATTCGTCAGATCGTAATGGCTGGTGGTGACCGTGACCACCGGATTACTCATGGCGGCCAGGGCGGCGGCGTCTGCCGCGATGAAGACCCGATAGGAAGTTGCCCCGGCAACCGGCGACCAACTGAGCCGTGCCGGGCTGGTTCCGACCACTTGGCCAGGCCGCGGCCAGGGACCCGGCAGGTCCGTGATGGAGGAAACCGCGGTGGAATGCAGCGATCGCGTCGTGGCATTAAAGCGCACCAGATAGCTGTCGTTGGCGGAAAATGCCCCGATCGTGCTGGCGAACGGCAAGGCAAACGCCTGGGTCGCGCTGTCGCTCCACCAGATGGTGTTTTCTCCAACCGCGAGATCACCGCCGCGGTTGGTGGCGTAGACCTCCGCATTGGACGGCATGGAGGCGAGGATATTGAGATCCTCGTCCAGCGTCCGCCCCAACCAGAAGATGCGTTTCCCGTCGCTGCTCAACACAAGGTTGCGGGAGCCGTATCCAATCTGTGGACCGGTGATGGTCTTCACCAAGCTATCATCACCAATGTCGAATTTCTGCAGCGTGGCCCCCGAGCTGTTGTTATCACAGTGATAATAAAACCCACCGGTCGGATCCGCCTGGCCATCTCCCTCGCGGACCGACGAAGCCGACGCCAAACTGGTGCCGGTCGCGGCATCCCACAGCTTCATGGCAACCCACTGATCCTCGCCCTCGGTGACCAGCCTGCCGTTGGGCGTGATTTCCAGTTTATAGATATCCTCGCCTAGGTTCAGTGATGGCAACTCGGTCCAGGCAGCCACGTCGATCACCCGGGTTTGCGAGTAACCCCAGTTGCTGATATACAACCGCTCATTAACCGGATCCAGGTCGGCATCGGTCGGTGCGAACCCGATCGGCAGCGTACGCTGGATGGTGGCGCTGGCCGCATCGATCTCCAACAGATGGCAGACCCCCTCGCCAGCCAGCGAGGTATTGATCCCGTAAACCACCGGTCGGCCCGGATGGGGCACCAGCTTGGTGAGATTGAAGGTAACGACTGTTAGGTCCACCGGCACGGTGAAGGTCTTCCCGGCGGCTTGGAGCGTGATCGAACCGTTCAGAGTGCCGACAGCCAGGCCGGCGGTGGAGACATCGAACTGGAGTGAACCCGGGGTGATGCCCGACGTGCTGCGCAAGGTGATCCACGGCGTGGTGGTGGACGCGGTCCAGGCAGTGGGCGCCCCGGCTGTCATCGCGAGCGTCTGCCGTGGCACAGGCGATCCCGCCGGCGCAGCAAGCTGCACGGTCCGCGGTGTGACATCCACGCTGGAGATGCCAAACGACCAAGTGCCGCCCTGCGTCGTCGATGAGAAGCCGTTCATATCGACCCGCCAGTAATAGGAGGAGCCCAAAGCGAGTGCGGGCAAACTGCCGGTCCACTTGGTTGAAGTCGTATTTCCAAGGTATTCCGGGGACTCCTTGGTGGCGGCACCCACCGCAGCCGCAGAGGTGCCGAAATAGACATCGTAGGAAAGGGCGGCGGCTTCCAGCGACCACGACAACTCCTGAGAAGTGCCGATCACGGTGGAACCGTCCGCGATGCCGGGAACCAATCCGCGCGGCGGCAGGACCGCGATGGTGGAGAGGTCCACTACGGACATCGCCGCGCCCTTGAACAGGAAGAGCTTTTTCTGATCGCCCGAAACCGCCTGGATCTTGGTATCCACCGGCAGGGTGGCCAGGGTCTGGCTGCTGCCGCCACTGATCGCCTTGGTGTTGGTGAACAAAATCTCGCCGTGATAGGTGGACTCCACCACTTCCTCATTGAACTGCATCAGCACATTGAGATCCGGATCGAAGACCCCGCCGTTCCAGAAAATGCGGGAGCCGTCGCCGCTGATCGCGACCAGGCGGGAGCCGTAGTAGCTGTAGCTGGCAACCCGCTTGGAGGTGAGTTCCGTCAGTTCATCACCATCGGTATCATACTTGTTGAGAACGGCACCGGAGGAATTGTTTTCACCGTGGAAATAGTAGCGACCGGTGGGTTCGAACACCCCCCCACCCTCACGGGTGTGGGCGCTCGCAAGCTTGTCACCCGTCGCGGAGTCGATCAGGAAGAAATCGATCCATTGGTCCTGCTCCTCGATCACGAATCGGCCCAATCCGCCAGCTGCGACGACATAGGCATCACCACTGCTGTAGCCCGTGGCTCCGGACGCCGCATATTGATAGGTCTGAACCTGGGCCAGGGTCGAGCGGTCAAATGCGCGGAGAATGCCGGTTTTCCAATTGGTCACATAGATGCGGTTTTCCGGGTAGTGAACACTCAGACTGGTCGCGGAACGACCCACCGGCAGCGCCTTCACAATCGCGTTCGTGGCCGTATCGAACACCACCAGAAAAGCGCGGTCGTCCGTGCCGCCGGAGGCCTGGGAAATGGCATAAATCCGCGGCAGTTCCAGATCCGCCTTGGCCAGGGTGTAGTTGAGCGCGATCACCTCCAGCGAGACCGGCAGATTCCAGCTATCCGCGCCGGACTGGAACCGGATGGAGCCCTGGTGAAGCCCCACCGCAAGTCCCGACGGATTGATTTTCACCTGCTGCGCCCCCGGCGAAGTGCCGCTGGTTGTGGGTAGCGTCAGCCACGGTGTGAGCGTGGAAGCCGACCACGCGCTGCCAACCTGACCCGTGAGTTGCAGGGTGCGGGTCTCGACCGGAGCGGTGGCGGGCAGCACCACCTCGAGCGTCCGCGGGGCGATGTCAAGCGGAGCGACGGAGAATGACCAGGTCTTGCCTTTTGAGGTGGAGGAGAACCCGTTGACATCCACCCGCCAGAAGTAGTTTCCGTCCAAAGCGAGCGCCGGCAGCGCACCGGCCCACTGGGCGCCGCTGGTGTTGCCCAGATATTCCGGGGAGTCCTTGGTCGCGGCCGTCACCGCGGCTGCGGAGGTGCCGAAATAGACATCATAGGAAATGGCGGTCGGTTCGATGCCCCAACCAAGCTGTTGGGTCGTGCCGATCACCGTGGCACCGTCGGTGATGGTCGGAGTCAGGTCCCTCGACGGGAGGGGGGCAATGGTTGAGAGGTCCACCACGGTGAAGGTTTTGGAATTCGCCGGAAACTGATAGAGTTTGCGTTGGTCGCCGCTAACCGCCGCCACGGTCGAGGAGATCGGCAGGGACGCCACTTCCAGCCCGGTGGAGCCATTATAGGCCTTATTGCCGGTGAAGAAGAGATCTCCATGCAGCGTGGTGGCGACGGTCGCCGCAGGCAGGGTGAATTGGAGCAGGAGCCCGGAGTCGAAAACGGCTCTGTTGACCGCCACCTTCGATCCGTCAGGAATCATCACCAGGTTGCCGGAATTGGCGATGCCGATCGGTTTCATCTCTACAAAGGTATCCGCGTCGAGATCGTATCGGGTGACCTCGTTGGACGACAGGTTTTCGCAGTGATAATAGTAACGACCGGTCGGATCCGCCTCGCCGTCTCCGGCATATCCGCCGCCGGTGGCCAACACTTTGCCGTCCGCCGTGCCGATCAGGCGGATGTCGATCCATTGGTCGCTTTCCTCCAGAATCAGGCGTCCGCGTTTGCCGGCGGAGATCCGCCAGAGTCCGCCCTCTCCATAGCCAACGGGTCCCACCGGCGCGAATTGATAGGTTTGGACTTGGGTGAAGGTGCTGCGGTCAAACGCCCGGAGGATGCCGGTCTTCCAGTTGGTGAGATAAATGCGGTTGTCCTGATAGTGTACGGCCAGGTCGGTGACCGAGCGACCGCAGGGGACGGCGGACTCGATCTTGTCGGTGGCGGTGTTCACCCGCAGCAGGAACGAGGGCAGGCTTGAGGTGTTGCTTTCCTGGGAGATCAGATAGATATACGGCAGATCCAGATCCGCCTCCGCCATGACGAAATTCGCGGCATAGACCCGCAGGGAGACCGGAATACCCACGGTGGTGCCGGAGCTAACGACGGTGATCAGGCCCTCATAGTTGCCCGCATTGAGGCCGGAGGCATCGATGGTGGCAGTCAAGGTGCCGGGGGTGGTGCCGCTGGCGGTGACGGTGCGGATCCAGGCAACATTCTCGGTGGCGGTCCATGGCTGCGGAATCGCAGACTCGAGCGTGAGGGTTTCCAGGTGATTGGTGACCCCCTGCACGGTTTCGGCGGCGATGGAACTCCGGGAGAGCGTGAGATTGGAAACGGTGAAGGAGTAGACCGTGCCGGGACCGGCCGGCTGCCCGGTGGAGTCGACCGGCACCGCCCGCCAATAATAGCGCTGCCCGACCGTCAATGCCGTGGCAAGTGCCATCCGGATATCATTGGCCTCACCCAAATAGAGTGGCGAGGTGTTGGTGGCGGCCGCCACCTGGCTGCGATCGGTGCCCAGATAGACTTGAAAGCGGTTGATCCCGGTCACTGGCAGCCATTTCAGCTCGGTGGGCTGAACCACGGTGGCACCATCGGCGGGCCAGATCTCCAAGCCAAGGCGGACCGCCCCCAGCGTGTTGACCAAATCAAGCCAGCCGATGCTTTTGGTGGCCTTGTCGAAATACAACAAAGCCGAATAATCCGGCAGCACCGTTTGGACGGTGCTGGTGGCAGGCAAGGTGTGGAGAACCTCCCCGCCCGCACCCGAATAGATCGCGGTCGATCCCACCGCGACTTCGGCACCCGGCGTGATCGAATAGATCTCGTCTGGATAGACCACCGGATGGGAATCTAAAGCGGACGGCTCCACCATCCGGTCCTTGATGATCATGCGAGAGCCGTCGCGGGTGAACAGGATCGGGGTGTCGAATGGATCGCGGGTGAAATTGGTGAAATTGTAATCCGAACTCCGCGCGAAGTCGCCCAAGGTTCCGTCCGCCTTGACCGTAAAGCGGACCACATGGGTGCCGCCCACCCCCGCGCCGTCGCCATATTGCCGCCAGCCGAAGAGCGCGCTGCGGTCGGGAGTGAGGTTGATGTCACCAAAGCCGTAGTTGTTGCTGGTATCCGGAGTGGTGGCCCTTTCCGAACTGAAGGTCTGGAGCACGGTCCGGGTGGCGGTGTCGAAAACCCGCAGCCGCGGGCCCCATTGCTCGTCCACATAATAGACGATGGAGCCCTTGCCGCATTTCACATGTCCGCCGATGTCCTCGTTGCGGTTGCTGAATTCCGTGAGCGGGATGGTTTCCGTCACCGTGAAGGAGGCCAGGTCGATCCGCGAGAGCGAGGGTTCGGTGGTGTTGACCACCACCAGTTGGCGGCCATCCTCCGTCAGGTCAAGGTCACTCGGCTCCTTGCCCACGGTGACGGCACGGACCACTTCGCGAGTCAGCGGGTTGAGTTCAAGGATCTCTCCGGCTTCCTTCGCATTCCGGTTGATGGCGTAAACCACCGGGCGCGCCGGGTCGGGCAGGAATTTGGCGATGGCCAGCGGTTGGATCGTGGCGACGGGTGACGCGGCCGCGGCATGGCCAAGACCGATGCCGACTGCGGCGAGCAGGGTGGAAAAAGCGGTGGATAAGCGGAAAAACAGACGGAGATTCATAACAGGGAAAGGTTGGGGGATATCCTAGGATCGCAAAGGACGTACAGTGTTAGCAGACGGTCGTCACGTCAAGCCGAGTCAGCACCAATCTACCATTTCACCTCGAATTCTGCAAATTTACGCGCAGATCGCGGCAGCCGACGCGAGGGATTCCTCCACCTGCCGCCCAGCCCCGTAGGCGTGGTGGTGACAACACGGGGGCAAACTCCGTCTCATCCGCCACGCATGCGCACCAACGCTCACAGAGCGACGCTACTGTAGCCCGCCAAGCCGATTGTACATTATCCAGAAAACTCTTTGATTGACGATTGACGATTGACGATTGATGAGTGTTGATTTTTGATTGTTGATCTGTCGGAACGGCTACTCAATATCCAATCATTCGTTCAAACATCAACAATCGTCAATCGTCAATCGAACCTCTTAAACCGCGTTCTGTAAGGCGGCCTACACTACCATCCCCTCATCCGCCATTCATGGGTTTCACCTCTCACTCACCTTCAGCCGCATGAACCCCTTCGGCGCATCCCCCGTCGGCAGGACAAACACATGCTCCCCGCCGGTTCCTGTATCCGGCACCGGCTGCCAGCTTCCCGGCAATAACGTCGCGCTCCACTCCGCGGCGTAGCTGACGCCCGCGACTCCGGCGGGTTGGGTGAAGCGGATCACCATCTCATCCCCGATCCGCTGCGGCTGCGGCAACTGTCCGGATATGAGATCCCCATCCGCGAGCCCGAAGGCATAGCGGATCAGCTCGTCGCCGGTGAACCTGATACCACCTCGGTTGCCCTGAAGCCAGAGCTCTGCTGTTAGGGAGTCCAACTCCGGCAGCGCCGCCACCGCGAGACTGTGATTCGCCGCCGAACCGCAGCCCACCATCATCATGAAACGCGAGTCCGCATCCAGCAGCCGGACATCCACCGGCCCCGCCGTGGCGCGCCGGGTGGTGCTGTTGTCGCCCAACTGACCGCTGGCATTGTCGCCCCAGGCCGCCAGTGTGCCGTCGGTGAAACGCAGCAAGCCGTGATTCAGACCGACTGCAAGGTCGGCGATCACCTTGCCGGATTCAATCCCCGATAGATCGGCTGCCACCGGGAGATTGCTCTGCACCACGTCACCCGTGCCCAGTTGACCGCGGTGGTTGTAGCCCCATGTGGCCAGCGTGCCATCCGCGCACATGGCCAGGCTGTGGGCATTGCTGGCGCGGATAGCGGTCACAGTTTTACCTGTGAGGACACCGCTCGATCCGATTGCCACCGGCACACCGCTGGTGGTCGTGGTGCCGTCGCCGAGCTGGCCCCGGTTGTTATATCCCCAGGCGACCAAGGTGCCATCGGTGCAAAGCGCCAGCGTGTGATATTGCCCGGCGGAAATGGCGGCGACCTGCTTGCCGGCCAACGCGTCACTCATGTCCACCGCCACCGGCTCCATGCGGGTAACGGTCCCGCCGTCGCCCAACTCGCCTTCGTCGTTGTAGCCCCATCCCGCCACCGTCCCGTCATCGCACAGCGCAAAACTATGATAGGCAGCAGCAGCCACCGCCACGACGTGTTTTCCGGCAAGCGCACCCGATGGAGCGACCAACACCGGCACCCGGCTGGCTTCCGTGCCGCCGTTGCCGAGTTGGCCGAAATTGTTATATCCCCAGGCCACCACGGATCCATCCGCGCACAACGCCAGGTTGTGGAACGGCCCGGCGGAAATGGCAACCACCGTCTTGCCTGCGAGCGCGCCCGAGCGATCCACCGCCACCGGCACGTTACTCTGATCGCTGCCGCCATTACCAAGCTCGCCGTGCACATTGTATCCCCATGCGGCGAGTGCGCCATCGGAGCACAAGGCCAGGCTGTGGAGATAGCCACAGGAAACGGTGGTGATCGTCTTGCCGGACAAAGCTCCCGTGTTGATCACCGGGGTCGGCAACAAACGACCCGTCGTCGTGTCATCCCCGAGTTGCCCGTAGGTGTTGGAGCCCCACGCCAGCACTTCGTTGGCCGCCCATTGCAGCACCAGGTCGTTGCCGGTGCCGCCGAAATAGTTGGCGATGAAGTGATAGTCCGTGCCGCCAAAGTTCAACGTCACCCGCTGACCCTGTGCAAGGTTCCCGAAGGCCCCGTGAATGAACCCGAGGCCGGTGTTGTTGACCATGGTGAGAATCGTGCCCGGCACCGGCGCATAACCCAGCACCAGGGTGGCCGGATAACCGCCCGTGGCAAACCCGCTGGCAGTCACCGGAACGTCGCTGCCGGAGTTGAAAACAAACTCCAATGGCAGTCGGTTCAGCGCCATGGTATAAGTCATGGTCGAGATCCCGTCCTCCGCAGTCACAATCGTGGTTAGCGTGTTGTTGCCGACTTCAAGGGGAATCGCCCCGCTCACCGTGCCGCTCGCTACGGCCGCGCCATTGAATTGCACTGAGGCGCCCGGATGCACGGTGACGGGCGTCACCGTGACGCTGTCCGTGGAGAATGGCACCGTGGCGATATAACTCGTGGTGAAGGGTTCAAACTCCGGCACCAGGGTTCCGGCACCCAGTTCAAGGCCTGCGAGTTTGGCGTTATTGCTTAGAGCGATGAATGCGCGCAGTACACCATCGCTGCCGGCGGCCAACAAGTATGAGTTGGAATAGCTCAAGCGACCACCGGCATTGAGCGTTTGCAGCAGTTTTCCATCGGCGAGGTTGAAGATCCACGTTTTGGCCTCGCTGGAGATGAGCAGGCGGTCGTTGCAAACGACGGGCTGATCTAACAGCGCCGTGCTGGTTGCCGCGCCGGTCTCATAGTCCACTCCCGGGGTCGCGTCGGCCAGCGAGTAGCTGCGCACGGCGGTGCCTTGGATGGCGAAAATCCGGCCGGCACCGATGGCTGGAGATCCGCTGAACGAACCGGAAGCCTGCCAGCGGACTGAGTAGGAGGGCAGGTCGATGCAGTAGAGGCTGCTGCCGCCAAGAAGCGCTGCGGAGTCTTGTGCGGCAGCGACCGGGCCGCTGCCTGCCAGATTATCCAGCCGCCACAAGGTGCTGCCGTCCAGCGGATTGTGTTCGATGAAGGTTCCTCCGACCCAGGTGAACAGGCGGCCCGCGGAAAGGGTGGGTGCCCATTTGGCCCCCCACTGGGGCAGGCTCAGGGAGAATCGCTGGCTGCCGTCGAACTCCAAAGCATTCATCTTTGTGCCAGAAGCTTTGAAGAAGATGCCTTGCCCGGTGACGGCAAGCGTCTCGGCTGCGGGGTCTGCAGATCCCAACTGCGCTTGGGTGATCGTGGCCGACCAGACTTGAGCGCCGGTTTGGGCATCCAGGCAGAAAAAATCGGGCTTGGTTTGTGAGTAATTGATTCGCTGGAAATACACCCGGCCGTTGTAAATCGATGGCGGATAACTTGCATTGCTGTAGGGGAAGGGAAACGACCACAGGAGGGTGCCTGTGGTTAGGTCGAACGCCGTGGCCGCGAGTCCTGAAACATGGGCGGTGCCAGGCACGACAAAGGCGCGGCCGTCGGCCATGCTGGCACGGTTCAGCAGACGGCCGCTTTGAGCCGTCGTGCTCCAGGCCGGGACAAAGACATACCCATCGAGGGCCGCCGGGTGACGACCGGTGTGGGCTGCGGAACTGCCGTAAGTGCTCCAATCGCCAGCGAACCGGGTGGCGGGACGAACCGCAACGGCTACCTCCGCCGATTCGTCGCCATCCACCACATTGGTGACCCGAACGCGGTAGGTTCCCGCATCCGCCGCGGCCACCTCTCCGATCACCAGTGTCGCGCGGGTGGCACCGCTGATGGGTTCACCATTGCGATACCATTGCCATTGGAACGGACCGATCCCCGAAGCCGCCGCGCGCAGCACGAGTTCCTGGCCTTCGCCGAGATCCGCGCCGACCGGTTCCTGGGTGAGGGTGGGCAGATCGCTGAGTGCCAGCAAGGTGACATGGTAAGTGTAGAGCGTTTGCGCGCCTGCGGTGTCGCGGACGCGGAGTTGAACTTCGGAGACATCGCCCGAATTGCCGCTTGGCGTGCCCGACAGCACGGCTTGGCCGTTGCCTTGATCGCTCAGCGTGAGCCACGACGGGCCTTCGAGCAGGTCCATCATCAACCCTTGGTTGCCATCGGCATCCACCGCGTGGACGGTGGTGGAGAAGGCACGCCCAACGACTGCTTGAAACGGGATTTCCGGCAGGAAGCGCGCGCTTTGATTGGCGTCATCCTGGATTCGGTAGAGGCGTGCGGGGGCTTGGGCAGCGTCGCTGACCAGCAACCAGCCATTACAGGTGGCGAGGCTACTGCCAAGTAAGCTGCGCCTGGAATTCGGAATGATCGTGGGCTCTGGGGTCCAGGCGGAACCCCTCAGTCGGTAGGTATAGACCACACCCGTGGCGGCAGTATCGATGGTGCCAGGTGTTCTAAGATACGGATCACTGATGAAGAGTTGGTTGCCTTGTAGAGCCAGAGCATTCCCACCGCGGCTGATGGTCGCCGTTTGGACCCATTGGCCGTTGGCATTGATCGTAAAGACGATGGTGGCTGAGGCAGCGGCGATGGTGGCCAACGTTTCGCCCGAAAGCGCGAGGCGAGTTCCGGCTCCACTGCCAGCGGTGGCACCCGGAATGGCAATTTTCTGGGTTTGGGACCACTTCCCGGTGACCGTCGAGCGGACAAACGAATAAAGGCAGGGAAGCCTCGTGCCGGAGCTGCCAGCACCAGGCGCAGCGATGATCGCCCGGTTGCCTTCCATGACAATGGCCTTGCCGAACATATCGGCCGTCACTCCGTCTGCCGCACTGAAAACCTGCACCCGCGAAACGGAAGGTTCGGTAACATAGGCTGCGACTCTGCCGATACCGCCACTGCCACCGGTGCCAACCAATAGCAGGTTGCTTGAAGCGGTAATAGCGGCTCCGAAGTTTTCCGAAGTGATCGGGGTTGGTAGCGCCAAGGGGGGGGATGGCACCCAGTGACCCGCGGGGTCCGGCTTGTATACGAACGCCGTGCCACAATTGCCGGTCGGCGTATCATAGCCGTAGGCCCCAACCATCCAACAGCCGGCATCAAGCGCCAATGAGGTGCCAAAATAGTGATCGAGGTAGGTGGATCCGGGTGCGGCATTGGGCATGCCAAAGGTTTGTAGCCGATTGGTTAGCCCGGTGGCGGAATCAAAATCATAAAGCGCCGCAGTGTTCGTGAACATTGATGAGCCGCTGGTCAGAATGTGGCTATCGGAAAGCGATACCGCGACAGGGCTGGAAAAGCCTGGTGCGGAAATGACGGGCCCCTGCGGGAAGCGAACGCCAAACGACTGGACGCTGCCAGCGACAACCTGCACTCCGATCACCGCATCCACCCGCCATGAGTGGAAATAGCCGGCATCGAGAGGCGAGGGAAGATCATAATATGCGGTGCTCACTGTGGCTGTCGGCGTGGGCATTGTCGGCAGCGCGGCGGGGTCCGCTGCGATATAGACCCGATAGGCGGTGGCTCCGGCGACCGGCGACCAGGAAATCCGCTGCGGACTTGCATCCAAGTCCTGGCCCGGTCTGGGCCAGGGGCCCGGCAGATTGACCAAGGTCGCCAGGGCCGTGCTGCTCAGCGTCAGGGTGGTGGCATTGAAACGCACCAGATAGGTGTCGCCCGCAGACACGGTCGCGATGGTACTCGAAAATGGCAGGGTGGCGATTGGAATACTGCTGTCGCTCCAGTAAAGGGTGTCGGCAGTGATTGCCAGGTCGCCGGTACGGTTGGTGGCATAGGCGTACGAAATCGGCATCTGTCCGGTAATGTTGAGACTTTCATCGAGCGCCCGGCCAGCCCAGAACAAGCGCTTGCCGTCGTCGCTGCACACCATATCCGGGTAACCATAGCCGAGATTGGGGCCGAGGATCTTCCGGACGAAACTTCCGCCCGAAATGTCATATTTCTGGATGGTTGAATCCGAGATGCCGGAGTCGCAGTGATAATAGTACTGGCCTGTGGGATCGATCTGGCCGTCACCCCCATGGACTGGCGACGTCAGCGTGGAGAGTTGGGCACCGGTGCTGGCGTTCCACAGCTTGATTGTGGTCGTATTGTTGGAGTCGAAACCATGGTACTTGGTCTCGGTGACCAAGCGGCCATTGGGGGCGATTTCGACCCGATAAACATCGGTATTCGTGGCCAAGGAGGGCAATTCGAGCCAACTGTCCACGTCAAACACGCGGACTTTGGCATCACCCCAGCAAGCAACATAGAGTTTGCCGCTCGCCGGGTCCAAATCGGCGTCGGTAGGTCTGAATCCCGCGGGAATGATCCGCAGCACCGTGGTGCTTGCGGCATCGATTTCCAGCAAGTGGGAGTCTTCCTCGGAGGAGGGAGATGAGTTGATCCCATAAATGACCGGGCGGGTGGGATGTGACAGCAGCTTGGTCACGTTGAGGGCGACCACCGAGAGCCTCACGGGGACGTCAAAAATGGCGGCACCAGCCGTGAGGTGCAGATTGGTCGTGTAACTTCCGGCCGCAAGCAAACCGGGAGCCACGCGCAGTTGGAGTGGAGCCGGGGTGCTGCCCGAAGGTGCGACCAAGCTGAGCCAGGACGGCGCGCCTGGGAGCGCTGCCGACCAGGACTGGGCGTCAGGCAGGTTCGATGTTATTGGGACCGTCACGGTGACCGGAGCCGCCCCGGTGGGGGCGCAGTGAGTAATGGCGGCGGGGAGGGTGAGGCACGGGGCGGTCACCTCGATGGCGACCGGCACGGAAGAGATGACGGTGCCGCCGGTATCCTTGACGTTGAGAGTACCGGTGAGACTGCCGCTGGAGCGGGCGATTGCATTGCATGAGGCGGTGAGCTGGGTCGAACTCAATCCGGGGGTGGTGCCTGCGACCGGACTGATGGCTAGAAGGGGGACTTGAACCACGCCGAGGAGCCGGTTGGCCAGACTTACAAAAACCGAGTCCGGTTGGATGGTGGTGGTGGAGGTCGCGAATATCAGATAGTAGAGTCGCCGCTTTCCGACAAGACCCTCCACCCGGTGTTTTTCGTCGTCGGAAGTCGTCCCGGTGCTCTGGGTGAGGCCATCCTGATCGACCAGAATGAGGTGGTTGATGGTCCTCGAGGAGGTATTGGTCTTGGCGACAAACGCATTCCAGCGCTTGCCATTGGACGTGACGCTGAACTGGCTGGTTTGGCGTGAGCCACCATAGCTGGCGCTGCCATAATTGAAATATCCATCAACTTCGAACCAGGCAACATTGTCCAGATCGGCGGCAAAGAGGAATAATCCGGGCATTTTGCGGGTAAAGTAGCGCCCCGCGGCACCCACAATGGTGGAGGATGCAATCACTCCGTCGGAATAAGCGAGCGGACCGCCTAAATTAGTCGTGAGTTTGTTGCTTGGAGAAGCGGTGCCGGGGCTAAATGCAGTGTTCATGTAGGTGCCCCTGATGCCTCCGTTGAAGTCGTAGCGACTCGGCAGAGGGCCGTTGAGGGTGGTGGCGGAGGCATCAATCGCGGCAAGGACGTCCTCGAGTTTGTTGATGTTGTTGTTGGCGTCGAGCAATTCCAGGTTCCAATCCACCCCGCTGTTGCTTGGGTTGGCAAGTTGCAGTGGCAGGCTGGCGCTCTCGCCCGAGCGCACTTCGATGGTAATGGGATCGGGGCTGATGGTGAGGGCGGCAGCATGGCAGGGGCTGAGCGCAACTGCGGCGAGCAGGGAGGGGAGGGAGTCCGATAAACGGGAGAGAGGACGGAAGTTCATGGCTGGAATAGGTTGCAGGATTTCCAAGGATGCTAAACGCCCGAGCGTGTTAGGAGACGTCGTTCTGATCAAGGCATGTTAACGCAAATTCTGCTGATCCAATCGAATTTGCAAATCCATGCGCGGAACGCAGCAAAAGATGCGCGGATATTGGTTAGGTTGAGGCTGGACAGGGGAGCGGTATCCGCGTACTCTTATCGCGTGACGGTCGCCCCCCCCATCAACCAACCCCATGAAACTCCGCCGCCCATTCCTGCCCCTGCTGGCCATTTGCATCAGTTTCACCGGCAGCACGCCTGCCGCCACCGACCAATACTGGAACCCCGGCGGCAGCGGCGGCGACGGGATCTGGGGCACCGGCCCCGGCGATAAGAACTGGAACCTGACCGCAGGTGCTCCCGCCGGCAACACCACCTGGCTAGACGCCGGCGACGAAACCGCCAATTTCCAAACCACCGTCGGTGGCACCGTCACCGTGTTTGATACGGTGACCACCTCGGGGATCGCGCTCGATGGGGCGGCTTACACCCTCAATGCCGGGGTAATCACCCTGGTGCCGGACACCGCAGCCACCACGCCTTTCGTCAATGTTCAAACCGGCACTCTCACCGTGGACTCCGAACTGGCGGGCACCAGCGGCCTGCGCAAAACCGGTGGCGGCAATCTGTTGCTTTCCGGCTCCAACACCTACAGCGGACTCACCGCCGTCACCGCCGGCACGCTCAACCTAACCGGCTCCCTCGCCGGCACCACCGTGGAGATCTCCGCAGGGGCCAGTATGCTCGACAGTTCCGGCGGCCTAGCCAACACCGCAGCGCTCACCAACTCCGGCATCCTCACCATCAACGCCCCCGACACCATCGCCAGCCTCACCAACAACGCGGGAACGGTCAACGGCACCGCCACCCTAACGGTCACCGGTGCGACGGTCTTCAACGGCGGCACGCTCGCCGCGCCGCTGACCCTCAACGGCACCGGCGGCGGCACCTTTGCCAACGCCACCCTCGCCGGCACCTTCAACGGCACCGCCGCGCTCGATGGCGCCACGGTCTCCGGCACGCTCAACGGCAACACCACCAGCATCGGCAACACCCTCGTCTCCGGCTCGCTCGGCGGCGGCTCGC
>JAIPKB010000101.1 GCA_021733795.1 Akkermansiaceae bacterium
ACGAGGCCTCCGGATCCCGATCAGGAACTTGTCACCCGCGCACAAGAGGGCGACACACGCGCGTACGACGCGCTGATCCTCAAACACGGCGACCGACTCTTCGGCCTCATCTACCAAATGACCGGCAGCAGGGACGACACCCACGACCTGCTTCAGGACACCTTCGCCAAAGGCTACCGCTCCCTTCAAGGCTTCCGCAGGACCGCCAACTTCTCCACCTGGATCCACCAGATCGCCGTCAACCTCACCCTCAACTTCCTCAAACGCCGGAAACGCCGCCAAACCGTCAGCCTCAGCGAACTCGACGAAACCGGACGCCAAGACCCGTCGATGGTCGATTCCTCCCTCCAGGCCGACCCCGAACGCCAGTCTAGCCTCGGAGAATTGCAAAAAAAATTGAACGAAGCACTCGCCCAGTTGTCAGACGCCCACAGGATGGTGGTCACAATGTTCGATATCCAAGGGATGGCGCACGCCGAGATCGCCCGTATCTTGAGAACCTCCGAAGGCACCGTCCGCTCCCGTCTCCACTACGCTCATCTCCTGCTTCAATCCGCCCTGAAAGATCAGTGGGATGAACGATTCTGAAAATTCTGAAAATTTTTCTTGCTACTTGTCTGATATTTCATATTTATTAACCGTCAACTGCGATGCAACCATCAATCGAACAACTTGGAGCCCTGCTGGCCACGAAGCGCATTGAGCGCCCCGAGGAAGGCTATTGGCAGGATTTTGTTTGTGAATTCCATCAGCGTCAGCGCCAGCAGACGGTCCCGGAATCGGGATTGTTGGCGGTCTGGCGGCGGGTGACCGGCTTCGTTGCGGATCTGGGTTCGGGCCGTTGGGCCTACGGGGCTGGACTGGCCTACGCGGCGGTGACCGTAGCGTTTCTGGTGATGCCCTCCAAGGTGGGGGTTGAAAGACCCTCCATCGTGCCGGTCAAACATCAGGTGGTGCCATCGACTTTTCCCGCGAACGAGCCATTGACCCCGCAGGGGACCGAGCGGCCTGAGGCGAAGCCCGCCGCCGCCGCCACCGACCAAGTGTTCTGAACCGCTCCCCGGATGCGGTGAGCGTGAGGCAGGGACCGTCTCTCCGAGCGGTCCGGCTGGGACGAGGGTGCGTTGCCGTGAATCCCCCGAAACACCCTCCACGCACGTGTTGGCCATCGTTTTCCCCCAGCGGTAGATCCTTGCCCGAGCCGAATATGCACCGGGATGGGGTTTTCCCCCGTGCCCCATACCGGAAGTCCCTGGTTCAGTGCCCGGTGCTGGTGCTTTGGCCCAGTGTCCGGGCCAGCGCGATGGCACGGAGCATGCCTTTGGCCTTACTGACGGTTTCGTTGTATTCGTAGGTGGGATCGGAGTCCGCCACCACGCCGGCACCCGCCTGGACGTAGGCTTTGCCGCCCTTGAGCAGACAGGTGCGCAGGGTGATGCACGAATCGTGCGAGCCGTCGAAGCCGAAATAGCCGACCGCGCCGGCATAGGCGCAGCGTTTGTGTTTTTCCAGCGAGTTGATGATCTGCATGGCGCGGATCTTGGGGGCTCCGCTCACCGTGCCCGCCGGGAAGGTGGCGCGCAGTACATCGTAGGCGCTGTGGGTGGGATCCAGCTCGCCACACACGTTGGAAACCAGGTGCATCACGTGGCTGTAGCGCTCCACAATCATGAAATCATCCACCCTCACCGCTCCGTGTTTGGCGATCCGCCCCACGTCGTTGCGGGCCAGATCCACCAACATCAGATGTTCGGCGCGCTCTTTCGGGTCGGCCAGCAGGTCGGCGGCGAGCGCGTCGTCCTCCTCCGGGGTTTTTCCGCGCCAGCGGGTGCCGGCGATGGGCCGGATGTCGATGCGGCCGGCAATCGACCGCACATGGACCTCCGGCGAACTGCCGACGAGGGCGAAGTCGCCCATTTCCAGGATGAACATGTAGGGGGAGGGGTTCACGAACCGCAGGGCGCGGTAGAGATCGACCGGTGGGCGCTCGAAGTCGGTTTCAAAGCGCTGGCTGGGGACGAATTGGAAAATGTCGCCAGCGGCGATGAACTCCTTGCCCTGGCGGACCATCGCCTCGTATTCGTCCTGGGTGGTGTTGCTGCGGGCGTCCACGGGTTCCACCTGCACCAGTCCGTTGAGGGCGGTCACGTGGAGGGGGCGATTGAGGATTTCCACCATTGCGGCGATCCGGCCGCGGGCGGCGGTATAGGCCAGCTCGATGGTGGGATGGTCGTCGATGAAGGCATTGGCCACCACCTGGAGGCGGCGCAGGCGGTGGTCGAAAACCAGCATGGTGTCTGCCAGCAGGAACATCGCATCCGGGATGCCCAACACGTCGGGCGGTGGTTCGCCGAGGGTGGGTTCGAACTGGCGGACGGCATCATAGGACAGATAGCCCACCATGCCGCCGAAAAACTGGGGCAAGGCCCCGTGGTGGACTGGCCGGTAGTTCGCCATTTCCCGCTCCAGCGCGGCGAGCACGTCGTCCTCGGCGGTGAAGGTTCTGGATTGATTGCCCTCGCGGATGGTGATTTCCCGGCCACGAGCCTCGAAGATCTGCCGCGGACCGGTGCCAATGATTGACCAACGGCCGGCCTTTTCGGTGCTTTCCGCACTTTCCAGGAGAAACGAATGCCGGCTATCGCGCAGTTTCAGATAGGCGGAAAGCGGGGTTTCGAAATCCGCGGCGAGCTGGGTGTACACCGGCACGACATTGCCTTGCCCCGCCAGGCTGGCAAAGACTTCCAAAGAGGGTTCGACTGGGGTGGCATTCACGAGGCCCCGAGCATGACCGGATTTTGCCGGAATGCAAGCCCTGGGTGGGAGAAGCGGCGAGCGGCGACAAGCCTGTGCGGCGTGGACCTATTTCGGCTGATCCGCGATCGCTTTCCGGACGTCGGCCGCCTGTTGCTCGGTGGCTGCGGAAAGGTCCCGCCACACGAGTTTGCCATCCCTGAACAGAAACGCCTGCCGTTTGGCGAAGCCCAAGGTCTTGGGCACCCCAAAAGCCGCAATCACCTTGCCGTCGGCATCAGCCAGCAGCTGAAAAGGCAGCTTGAACTTGTCCTTGAACGCCTTCTGCGCCGCCACCGTGTCAGCACTCACCCCATAAATCGTCACTCCCAGCTTGGTCAGATCGGCGTAGGCGTCGCGCAGGCTGCAGGCCTGCTTGGTGCAGCCCGGCGTATCCGCCTTGGGGTAGAAATAGACGAGCACCCAGCCCTTCGCGGCCGGATCGAGGGTCACCGCCTTGCCATCCTGATCCTGTTGGGTGACGGCGGGCAGCCCCCCCCCGATGGCCAATGGTTCGGCGCTGCAGGAACCCAACGCAAACAGCGACCCGGCGAGCACCGTCAAATAGTTGATCGAACGTTTCATCCCCGGACCCATCGCACGCGCTCCCGGTATTGCAAGCGCGGGTTTGAGATTTTCCGCTTGTCTCCGGTGCCCGGGCGGGGCACAACTGTTTTCGCGTTTATGAATCCGTCATATTCCCGCTTCTCGGCGTTGTTGCCAACCCCTATCCCCCGCTTCCGCCATGCACCCGGCTCTGGGAATTGATCACGGTGATGTCCGGATCGGCATTGCGGCCACGGATGAGTTCGGGTTGCTGGCGTTTCCGGTGGAAACCATCGATCAGACCCGCTGTGACCCGGTGGAGCGGATCGCGGAGCTGGCGGCGGCGCGGCGGACACGCACCCTGGTGCTGGGGCTGCCGCTGCGGATGGATGGCCGCGAAGGCACCGCCGCCGCCAAGGTCCAGGCCTTTGCCAAAACCGTGCGGCGGCGGCTTCCGGAGCTCCCGCTGGTGTTCGTCGACGAAACCCTAACCACCACCGAGGCGACGGCGAAACTCCGCGAGGCAGGCCGCAAGACCCGCAACCACCGGTCGGTCATCGACCAAGCTGCGGCCGTGGAAATCCTCAACCTGTGGATGGCCGAAGCGCTCAATGACATCCACTAAAGCGAAGATCCCGAGGTTTCCGTTGATTTGGGCCAAGAAAACCGCTGACCCGAGCGGCAGCGAGATGGGCTGACGCAAAGCGCCAGCCCCGAAGCGTGCCGCCGTCATGACCCGCAGGCCAATTGCGATGGGCAAGGGCCCTGTGTTTTCATATTTTCTCTTGCCCATATCACGGCAGTCGTGCTCAAACAGCCATCCGTCCGGCGTCGCTTCAACTGTGTTCGCCCCGGTGAGTTGGGGCAGGATCGCCGTCAGCCCGTTATTTCGGGACCAACCAGGTTCCGGCGAGGCGATCCTGCAGGGAGCGGTCACGCCGGAGGAGGGAGAGGATCGTGAGGATGAGGATCACCGCCACCAGGACGGCGGTGGCTGCCATGGCCCCCAGCTGGGGCACGAGAACCGCTACCAGGGCCACCCCGAGCAGGAAGGGCAACCATGAAATGAGGCAACGCCAGAGCGCGCGAAGCCGGGAGGCGCGTCGGCCGTTTGCGGTCACGACCACCGCTCCGCACATCGTAAGAATGAGGCCGCGGCGAATGATGAGTGCCATCAGCAAGGACGGGATCGCGGCGTACGTGATAAAGATGACGAAGAAGATCAGCAGCGGAACGAAAGGCGGGAGGTTTGTCAGATCACCGGCCTTGTTTTTCATCGCGGATTGCCCGGCTTTGTCCGCAGCCACGATCTCGTCTGCGGTGAGCGAGGGGTAGTCGGCAAGAGCCTTTTTGGCGAGTTGTTGGCGATGGGGGTCGATGATTAGGTTCGACTCCCAATGGCTCCAGGTGGCGGGATCCTCGACCAGCTTGCGGAAGCGGTGGGCGACGTAGCGGCGCAGATCCTCACGGTCGCCGCCTTTGGTGGAATACTGGATCATCATGGTCGCGGACGACAGTTCCAGGAGGTCGGGATTGTGTTGCTTCACCCGCTGTTGGACGGCCATGAAAACGCCCGCGAAGAACAATGCGATCAGCGGAAAAGCGGAAACCCCGAGCGTGATGAAAAGGCGGCGGCGGCGGGAGATCCGTGCCGGGCGAGAGATTCCGAGGCGAAGCGCCTCAAGCAAGGACTCGAGCGAGGTCGGTTGGGCCGGAGCGAGGAGTTCGCGGGCGTGGAGCGGAACCGGGGGCTTGCTGGAGCGGACCGTGGCGTCCGCAATGGCCTGCAAGAAGGTGGCCGGAGAGTCATAGGTGGCCCCATCCGTGGTGGCCCCGGGAGCCGGGAAGTCGAGCAGCTTGGCGTGGCCGTCCGCCGTGATCCAGACGCGGTCAAGGCCCAAGGGCATGGGAGTGGTGCCCTCACCCTCCGCGACCGCCAACTCTTCAGCGAGATCCAACAGCCAAAAGCGGACAGCCTCCCACGCTTGTGATCCATTGGTGAGAGCGCTCAGCGGCATCCCGGACGGAGCCTCGAATGCATCCCAGTTTTCACCGTCCGAGCGACGACCGGTGATCCAACGGAGGCGGCCGGGTCGATTGAAGCTGCGCTGCCCCGGAGGGACGACCGGCGAACCGCTCGCCGCAGTCCGGACCCAAACCCGGCGCAGCAGCTTCGTATCGAAGGCGAGAGACCATTCGCCTGCCGCCGACGATCCGAGCGGCTCGATCAGATGGTAGGGTCCGATCCGTTCGGAACCCGGTGCTGCCGCGCCGGGTGATGGCACCTCGAGGATGAGCTGTGGACGCCGCTCGACCGCCGGAGCGCGCACCACCCGGGTGCCGGTGGCGAGGCCATGCAAGCCGGCATAGCCGTTGCTCCGACGCGCACGACAAAACATCAGCCCGATGAGAACATAGAAACTAAAACTGAACAGGATGGACAGGAGCGGCCCTCGTTCCCCCGTGATCCAGTCGGGATCGACCATCGTGATGAGCCAATAGGGAGACATGATGGCGCCAATGAGCAGGCCGGCCCGCAGAAAGGCGCGGGGGAACCCGGCGAGTTGGCCATTGGGGCCCACGAGGCGGAGACCAAGCAGCCTTTTGCCCGGCGAGGCGCCGTAGGTGCCCTCCGAGAAGCCGAAGTAGAGTGCCATCAAACAGTTCATCACCACGGCGAGCGTGAGAAACTTGGCGGTCCCGAAGTTGCTTTGGTTGAAGACCTCGCCGATATTGCCCCAGGCCAGAGCCTGGATTCCGATACCGACCACACTCATCGCGACTGAGTCGATCATATAGGCCCCGAGGCGCAGCGCGAGGGTGGCGGGAGTGGGTGAGGCGGAGCTATAGGGTTGCAGCGCCGCGCGCAGGTCGGCGTATGACTTGAAGCGGTCGGACGGGGCTTTGGCCAGGCAGCGCAGGATGATGCGGGCCAGGTTCCGGGGAATCTCCGGGCGCAGCGAGCGCGGATCGGGAGGAGCCTCTTCCAGCACCCGGGAGAGGAGCTTGATCATGTTTGCTTCCCTGAACGGGACCTCACCGGTCAGGAGATAAAACAGGGTCGCGCCCACCGAATACAGGTCGGAGCGGGCATGCAGTTCCTCACCCCGGAGTTGCTCCGGGGACGAGAAGGCCGGAGTGCCGAGAGGCACCCCTTGCAGGGTGATGTTGGAATCGCCCCGGGCGTCGGTCGAGATCGAGAGACCGAAGTCGCCGATCTTGGCGACCCCGTGGTGATCGATGAAACAGTTCGATGGCTTGACGTCCCGGTGAAGGATACCGATCGCCTGGGCGGCTTCGAGACCGGACACGATCTGGAGAATGGCATCGACCGCGCGAGCCACCGGCATCGGTCCGTCGCGAATAATTATCTCCTGCAGGTTGCCTCCCGAGACGATCTCCATCGTGATCGTGGGGTTCCCCATGATTTCCTCCGTGCCGAAAACGTAAACCGAGTTCGGGTGGTTGATGGAGGCGGCGAGGCGGCCTTCGCGGATGAAGCGTTTCCGCGCGGCCTCCGAATCGAGTCGCTGGGAGAGCACTTTCAGGGCGACGCGGCGGCCGGATTCCAATTGTTCGGCTGCGTAAACCGCCCCCATCCCACCGCTGCCCAGCACACTCAGGATCCGGTAACCTCCGAACACGGCGCCGGTCGGCAGGATCTCGTGCGTGGGAGGAATGACGGCGGCGGGGGGCTGCATGGGGGGCACTGCGGCGGCATCGCCTGGAATGGCGACGGTCTGGCTCCAGGCTGCGTTTTCAATGAGGCACTTGGGGCAGAGCGCTTCCGGGGCGTCGGTGCCGATTTCGGTGCCGCAGTTCGGACATTGCCGGGGAGTGGGATCGTTCATGTTGTTGCAGAAGGGGTTCTGCTGCTTCCTGAAGAAACTCGATGTCGAAGGTTACAGGGCGGGGTCATTTTTGCATCATTTTTCTCACCGGGGTGCCACTCCACCGCCGGTGCTCACGACCGGGTGAGCACTTCCCGAAGGTAGTGGAATTCCTCTTCCACGTCGTCTTCCTGCGACACGGTGTTGGCGATTTCGGTGCGAATCGCCTCGCGATATCGGTGGCGGAGCCGGTGGGCCGCGACCTTCACCGCATTCTCGTCGATGCCGAGCGCGAGTGCGACTTCGGCATAAGGAGCCGCGCCCTTTCCCAACGTGAGACACGGCTTTAGGGCATCGAACACCGGTGCCTGATGATTGGCCGCATAGGAGGCCCGGAGAGCGGTGAGAGCGCGCTTGAGAACCGTGCGCGCCCAGCGCTGATCGTATAGCTCCTCTGCGGAGCACTCGCTCGATGAGAGTGAAATCGCTTCGTGTTCGAAGCGGTCCGCGGCGTCTGCGTCGAGGGGCACAAAGACCACCCGGCCACCCCGTTTCTTCGCGGCGCGCTTGTCCCACTCGTTGGCGAGGAAGTGCTTGAGTGAAGCAAGCAGGAAGGTGCGGAAGCGTCCCCGCGAACGCGACGCATCGCCCAGGTAGTTTTTCTCCAGCAGCTTGCCGAAGAATGCCTGGGTGAGGTCCTGGGCATCATGATGGGTCGCCCCCTGGCGGCGCACGAAGGCATAGAGAGGATACCAATAGGTCTGGCAAAGTTGCGCAAGCGCCGCCGCTGCCCCGGAACCAGCGGCCGCTCCGGCGGCAATGACCAGGCTCCACTGGGTCTGGTCGAAGCGGCCGGAGCCGAGCGAGTTGGACGGGTCGGACACACCGAATCCCATCAGCCAGGAAACCTGAAGTCAAAGGAATTGTCGGATCAATCGGTGGCCGAATCGAGCCGCTTGCAGTTTGGAGCATTGGAATTTGAGGCAGAGGAATTTTGGGTAGGGGGATTGGGGGCAGAGGAATGGGTGAAAGGTTGTCGACACTGTGGTTCCGACTTTCGACCTTCGACCTTCGACTTTCGACCTTCGACCTTCGACCTTCGACTTTTGAAACAGCCTTTGGCCGGTCGGCCCATGGCTCCCTTTTGCCCTCCCGAAACTTGACACGACTCCGCCAGTCTGGCAGCGTGCGGCGGGTCACCGAAAGTCGTCCCCTTGCCAGCTGACATTGATGACGGGATAAGCGCTCTCAAACTTTTCAGTTAGACACCCAGATGAATCGAAAACCCAAAAAGACCCGGCGCGCCCGCAGCCGTGAGCCTCAGTTTGTTTCCGTCGCCCCGGAAACGGTTTCCGGCGCGCCGGATCCCACGGGCAGACGATTTCGCGGTTGGCGGGGCTGGCTTCTGCGACTGGTGCTGTTGGTGCTGGCGCCGACGCTGTTTGTGGCCATGTTGGAGGGTGGCCTGCGGCTGGGTGGCTACGGCTATCCCACCGGTTTCTTCCTTGGGTCGGATGCCAAGGGCGGCTTTGCCACCAACTATCGGTTTGGCTGGAGGTTCTTCCCACGCTCACTATCCCGTGATCCCCACCCGTGCGTACTTGGCGCAAAACCAGCCGGCACACTGCGCATCTTTGTGCTGGGTGGATCGGCCGCGATGGGCACGCCGGATCCCTCCTTCAGCTTTGGCCGGATCCTTGAAGTGATGCTCAGGGAACAGTATCCCACCAGGAAATTCGAGGTTGTCAATGCGGCGATGACCGCGATCAACTCGGTCGTGGTGAGGGAAATCGCCCGTGATTGTGCGGTTCACGAGCCTGACTTGTTCGTGGTGTACATGGGCAACAACGAGGTGGTCGGACCGTTTGGTCCAGGCACGGTTTTCCAGCAGTGGTCGCCCAATCAGGCGCTCATCCGGGCCAGCCTCCGGGTGAAATCGACCCGGGTGGGTCAGTTGTTGGGCAATGTGCTTGGTGGCCTGCGGCGCAAGGAGGACACGCTCACGGCCTGGCGCGGCATGGGGATGTTTCTCCAGCAAACGGTGGCTGCGGATGATCCGCGGCTGCAGGCAGTCCACGGCAACTTCGGGAACAACCTGAGCGCGATTTGCAGGATCGCCCGGGACGTAAATGCCCCGGTGGTGCTCTCAAACGTGGCGGTGAACCTGAGTAGCTGTCCGCCCTTTGCCTCGGCGCACCGCCCGGGACTATCAAGCACTGAACTGACCGCATGGGAAACGCTTTACCAGGCAGGTGGCGCGATGGAGGCGGCCCGGAAGTGGCCCGAAGCCCGGGAGAAATTTGAAGCGGCGGCCGGGATTGACGATCGTTTTGCCGAGTTGCAGTTCAGGATCGGCCGGTGCCTGCTGAAAATGGACCGCCTTGCCGAAGCGCGGGAGCGTCTCAAATTGGCGCGCGACCTGGATGGGTTGAGGTTTCGGGCCGACTCGACCATGGACGCAACGATTCGCGCGGCGGCGGTGGCCGGGAAATCCTCCGGGGTCTATTTTGTGGATGCGGAAGCTGCGCTCGCCGAAGGCAATCCAGAGGCGAAGGGAATCTGCGGGGGGGATGTTTTTTACGAGCACGTTCACTTCACCTTTGATGGAAATTACCTCCTGGCCCGCGCGATGCTTGAGCAAGTGCGTGCCGCCTTGCCGCAACTGGCGGACGTCCCGCCCCAGGGTGAGGTTCCCTCGCGTCACCGTTGTGCGGAATTGCTGGCGTTGACTCCATGGGATGAATCCCAACTTGTCGCGGAGATGGTGGCCATGACCTCCAAAGCCCCCTTTACGAACCAATGGAACCACGACCAATTCGAGGCTGCCATCGTCGGCCAACGGGACCGCCTGGCCGCGCTGGCTTCCCGGCCAGAGGCAAAAACAGCGGCCTGGCGCACCTACGAGACCGCCATCGCGCGTTCACCGGATGATTGGAGTTTGCACCGCCACTTTGGCAGAATGGCGCTGGAGTGGGGCCGGCCTGAGGTGGCCGTCGAGCACCTGCGCATCGCCGTGGCCAGCCTTCCCCGCGAGGGGCCGCTCCACGTCAACCTGGGCAACGCGCTGGCCGCGCTGGGGAAAACAACCGAAGCGATCTCCCATTTCACCACGGCCCTGGAACTCAATCCCGAAGATGAACTCGCCCACTTCAATTTAGGCAACGCGTTGCTCAGCCGGGGTGAAACTGACAAGGCGATCGCGCAATTTCAGAGGGCGCTCGAAATCAAGCCGCAATACGGTTCCGCCCACTACAATTTGGGAAACCTGCTGGCCCGGCTGGGTCGGATCGAGGAGGCTATTTCTCAATTTCAAAAGACCCTCGAAGTCAGCCCGGACGACGCGCAAGCCCACACCAATCTGGGATCCCTGCTGGCGGGCCAGGGGAAACTTGACGAGGCGATCGTGCATTTCCAGAAGGCCGCGGAGATCCTGCCCAACGATGTCAGTGTACGCCAGAATCTCGACCGTGCCAGAGCCCAGCGCGGCAGGCGCTGAGTGCCTAAAACAGCGAATAGATGAACGGGGCGGCTCCGGTTCCGCCCAGCAATGCCAGTAATCCCAGCAGCAGCAGCACGATGAGGATGGGCATCAGCCACCATTTCCGGTTTTCCTTCAGGAATTGCCACAATTCCCCCAGCAGGCCGCTCTGCTCCCTGCCGGCTGAGGCCTCTTCGAATTTGTTCTTCTTTTGGCTCATCGGGTTCAATGCTGCCGAAAATAGCTGAGCGGATCAAGGGGATTCTCTTTCGGCTCCCAGAACGTGTCCTGCTCCGGCGCGGGTTTTCTGCGCAGCCAATCACGCCCCCTCAGGCGAAAGAACAGGGCCAGCGGAGTGAACACCAGGAAATACAACCCCAGCAGCATCAGCGTGGAAACGAGCCAGCCGATGGGAAATGCCAGCACCATCCAGGCCACAAAAATCCGGCGCAGCAGGGAGGGCCGGAGCACCCCCGGAATGCCCACGATCAGGCCTGCCGCCATCAGGGCCAGCCCCAACCCGGGCCGACCATGCGCAAGGAATTGGTTTACGCCGAGTGCCACGAAAAAGACAATCCACAGGGCGGCGAACTGCCGAAGCACTTTGCGGCCGGGATTCAGCGGAATGTCAGACCAATTCATTTCTTAGATCAGTCGAGTTCGAAATCGGCGAGATATTGGTCCCGCTCGGATTGGGTCAGGGTGTGGTTCATGGTTTCCTTGAGTAGCAGGTGATCCCCCAACACGAGGACCTCCAGATCGGTGGCCATGAAGCAACGGTAGGCATCCTCCGGAGTGCAGACGATGGGCTCACCCCGGATGTTGAAACTGGTATTCACCAGCACCGGGCAACCGGTGCGCTGCTCGAACGTTTTCAGCAGACGGTAAAACCGTCCGTGCCGCCGTTCGTCAACGGTCTGGACTCGCGCACTGTAATCGACATGGGTGATGGCCGGCAGGGTCGAACGAACCTGGTTCACACGCCCCCGCAGGTCGTTGTCAACCGAGGGCGGCGGAGTCAACCGGTGCGGTTCCAGCACGGGAGCCACCAGCATCATGTAGGGACTTTGCTGGTCCGGGCGCAGCCCGAAGTACTCGCTCGCACGCTCCTGCAGCACGCAGGGGGCGAAGGGCCGGAAACTTTCGCGGAATTTGATTTTGAGATTCATGGTCGCCTGCAGGGTCGCCTGGCGCGCATCGCCCAGGATGCTGCGTGCGCCCAGCGCCCGCGGCCCGAACTCCATGCGCCCCTGAAACCAGCCCACGACCCTGCCGTCGGCGATCAGTTGCGCCACCCGTTTCAGGAGTTCGGCTTCCTCCCGGAAGGATTCATGAACCGCACCCTTGTCCCTCAGGAAGCGCGCGATGGCGTCCATGTCATACGAGGGTCCCAGGAAGCTGCCTTGCTGGCTATCGTCCGGGTTGGGAATGCGCGGGCGTTCCAGCAGTTGATGCCAGACGAACAGGGCCGCCCCCAGCGCACCTCCCGCGTCGCCCGCTGCCGGCTGAATCCACAGGTTTTCAAACGGCCCCTCCCGCAGCAGGCGCCCGTTGGCAACACAGTTGAGCGCCACTCCGCCGGCCATGACGAGGTTTTTCATGCCCGTCTCCCGGTGCACCTGGCGTGCCATGCGCAGCACGATCTCTTCCGTGGCGCACTGGATGCTTGCCGCCAGGTCCATGTGCCGTTGTTCCAGTGCGGTCTCCGGCGAGCGCGGCGGACCGCCAAACAACTGATGGAATTTCCCGCCCGTCATCGTCAGCCCCTGACAAAAATTGAAATATTCCAGGTTCAGCCGGAAGCTACCGTCGGGCCGCAGATCAATCAGGTCCTTGAGGATCTTCTCCAAAAACACCGGCTGGCCGTAGGGGGCCAGTCCCATCAGCTTGTACTCGCCGCTGTTGACCTTGAATCCGCAATAGTAGGTGAAGGCCGAGTAAAGCAGGCCCAGCGAATGGGGAAAGCGCAGCTGCCGGAGGAATGTCAGTTGGTTGCCCTCGCCCGTGCCAAACGTCGCTGTGCTCCATTCCCCAACCCCATCAAGGGTCAGGAAAGCGGCGCTCTCGAACGGGCTGGGAAAAAACGCGCTCGCCGCATGGCTCTCATGGTGGTCGGTGAATACCAACCGGGCACCACGAGCCCCTGACAAATGCTTGCGCAGCGTGCGGCGCAGGTGCAGTTTCTCTTTCAGCCAGACCAGCATCGCCATCCGGAAACTCCTGAACCCCGCCGGCGCATAGGCCAGGTAGGTTTCCAACAGGCGGTCGAATTTCGTGAAGGGCTTTTCATAGAACACCACATAGTCCAGTTGCCCCGGTTCCAGCCCGCCCTCCCTGAGACAATAGGCCACAGCCTCTGCCGGATACGCCGCGTCATGCTTCCTGCGGGTGAACCGTTCCTCCTGGGCGGCGGCGATGATTTCACCGTCAACGATGAGGGCCGCAGCGCTGTCGTGATAAAACGCGGATATTCCCAGAATAGCGGTCACGCACCCCAACCTAACGCCAAAATCGGAACCAACAAGTCAAAGTTATTACCATCCGCGGGAGAAGCACTGCGAGAACAACTCCTCTTCTCCCGGAAATGGGGTCAGTTGTCGCATTTCAACAGGGTGGCAGCGAATGGCATAACGTTTGATTCACACCCATCGAGCTCCCTCCATTGGCGGAGAGTTCGTTAGGGTGCCGACCGGGGACCCGTGTCGAGTTTGTCCGGAACGGCGTAATCCAAGAGCACCATCTCGTAGGGCTCCCGGTGGCGCAAAACGCGCACGAGCACTCCGTTGTCCAGCACCCAGAAATCGGTGACATGGTTGGCGCGCTTCTTGAACCAGGTGTCGGCCGAAGTGAGCTGGGTGAGCACGAGGTGGTTCGCCTCAAAGGTACCCGCCGGGACCTCCACGCGTTCCTTTCCGGCGTGCTTGACTTGAATGGTGTAGTCCACCAGCGCTTCACCGGAGTTGTCCCAGTCGATCATATGGAATTTGCGGGTCTCGTCCGGCTTCAACGCGAACGCCCGCAGCAGGATGTTCGCCGCACAATAGGCGTCCGGCCTGGTGTTGGGGTCGAAAACCGCGCCTTTCGGAACTTTCAGTTCTTTGTTAGTGAGATCCTGACGGATGCCTCGCCGGGTGAGCAGCGCACTGCCATCGCGCAGTTTCAGATCGATGCGGTGACCGGGGCGGCCTCCAACGGCATCGCCACTGATCCGATAGCCGGTGAGTTGGTTTGCGGCATCACCGGTTACCAGTTGCCGGGTGCCCATCCAGGGCAGGCTGGCGAGGGCGAGCAGCCCACCGCCCTCGGCTTTCTTCAACCAGAGTTCGCTTGGCGTTGTAATGTTGCTCCCCCGGCTTCGATGTTGGTATCGCCCCTGGAACACCAGCTTGCCGGCCAGATCGTCCACGGATGGCAACGGACCGGGATCGGCCGGTCCGGCAGTCTTGGCAGCGGTGGTGAACGTCAGCAAGTACGGCACCGCAGAGTGGCCGGCGGCATCCTTGAAATTCTTGAACTTCGCGCTGTTGAGCCAGATCGCGTAGAACTTTCCGGGATTCAACTTCACTGGAAGCACACAGGTCCGTCGGTCCGCCAGATAATTGGGCTTGCCCGTGGTTGCGGGATAGTTCTCCTCGCCCCAGGTGGACCAGGACCAACTGCCGTCCCGCATCGGCTTGCTGTAAGTGACGCGCAGTTCGGTGACGCCGGGATCAACCTCCGCGGCACCGGCAACCGGCACGGTTTTCACCACCACCGGCGGGGCGGTTTCCAGGGACACAGTTTCGGCCGTGGCCGGCCGGGCGAAGGCAGCTACCCAAGCCACGAGAGTTAGGGTGACGATGGTTTTCATAGGTCATTTTCTGGTTGCAAATATCAGCAGATAGGGCACCGCCGGCTGGCCCGACTGGTCCCGAAAGCCTTGAAACTGGTCCACGTTGATCCAAGTGGCGTAAGTCCGTCCCGGTTGGAGCTTCACCGGCAGCACACAGGTCCGGAGGTCGTCAAGATAGCGGGGCTCTCCGGCCATCTCCGGGAAGGTTTCGTCGTCCAACCTGCACCATGACCAACTGCCATCCTGCATCGGCTTGCTGAAGGTGACCCGGAGTTCGTTGAGGGCGGGATCGACCTCCTTCACGCCGGATTCGGGCACGGTGCGGATCACCACCGGTGGCACGGCCGGACCGGTCGGAATGGCGGGGATGACCGAGGTTTTCTCCACCTTCCGCACCAGTTTCTGATAGTCCGCCTCGTCGATGGCTTTGACGCTTTGGTCGAGGAAGCCGACGATGCGCTTGCCGGCCTTGTCCGCGGCGGGAGCGGCGAGGAGGATGACCTTCGAGCCTTCGAGTTTCCCCACCTGGAGATCCGGGCCGCCGTGGTAAAGCGGCATCTCCTTCTTTCCGGCCTCGTGGTTCTCCATGAGCATGAGTTCGCGGAGAAACTTCCCGTCAACGAGAGCCTGCAGGTTGGGCGGAAGGGTTCCGTGATCCGCTTGATAGGTGGTGATCGCCAGGGCATAGATTCTGAGCGTGCTCATGTCCTTGGTCTGGAGAGCCCTTTCCCGGAGCTTCGCGATGGCGGGCGCAGCCGCGGGATGATTCGACTTAACCGCATAGCACGTGACCATTTGGGGCATGAATTCGGCGGGATCCGCCACCACCTCACCCGGGTTTTCGGCCGAGCGCAGGCGGAGTGGTGTGGCCTGCCGGAACTCCGGATCGACCTCCAGATCGAGCAGCATCTTCTCGTCCCCGAGGGAGAACCCGACCTCGAACCGTGCGCCTTTTCCGCCGTCCGCCGCAACCTCCTTCCAAGAGACCTCCTGCCCGTGCCCGTCGTCCGCGAAGACGGTGATGAACTCGTCCCAGGTCACTCCCTCGAGCACCGTCTTCAGTTGCTCCACGGTGAGCGCCGAATCCTCGGGCATGGTGTGGGGAGGCGTCACCGGGAGACCCTTGGCCCGTTCCACGGGAGTCGCCCCACGCGGGAGGGAAGGAGATCCGCCCGGCAACTGAGGTTCCGGGGTAGCCGTCCCTCCGTGGTAAACAACCACCACACCATCCCCGGCACCCGCCCGGAATTCCATCCTGTAGGAGTCCCCCTCGGCGGTCGTGACGAGCAATCGCTTGGGTAGCTTGAGTCGACGATAGGACGCGCAGCCCTCGGACTCCCGATCGGGCACCACCAACTCCCAAACGCCGTTGTGCCACTCATGCACCTTGGCACCGCGGAACGTGCTGAGCCCGTTGTCCCAGGCAAGGTCGCCTTTTCCCAGCTTGTTGAAGTGCTTGATGATGTCCCGCTGCCCCTCGACTGGAACGCCGAGCAACTCGCCGCTCGCGAGGTCGAGCACCTTCGGGACATCCGCGGTGTCGGCGTCCGGCAGGTTAACCGACCTCACCACCGATTCGCCCTGCCCCACTTCGATCGCTCCGCCGGTGCCGGGTACGCCTACGGCGGAATCAGCGGGGCGCTCCGCAGCTTCATCTCGGATTAGCGGGCCTTCGCCTGGAATGATCCGCTCGATCCGGTCCACGTAATGAGACAAGGGCTTGTCCGAGTAAGCATCGTCGAGGTGTGCCACTTTCCAGCCGTCCGCGGTTGGCGAAAGGATCAGATACAGGCTGTGCAATCGTTCCGTTCCGTCGTCAGCCGGGACTCCCGCGATGCGGGTTCCGACGAAGCGCGTGTCCTCGTCGCGGTTCTGCGGATACCATTCCGTGAATTCGGTGAGCAGGGCCAGCTTCCCGGCATAGGCCTTCTTCAGCTCCGCAGCGAGCCCCTCGAAATTCCTCCGAGGGTTTTTCCTGGCCTTCATTTCGGGAGCGGCCCAATGCATCGCGGCGTCGATATTCCCGAATTGGATCGCCTGCATGAAGGCACGGGCCACGTGCTCGGGAGTCGCCGGAGTCGTTTCGACTGCGTTTCCCGTCTCCGGATGATCCCACTCCGCCGCCCACTTGCGGGCCTGTTCGAGGTGTTCGTCCAGCGACTGTGATGCCGGTGCCTTGCGCGCGGTCCAGACCTTCCATCCCTCGCCGGTCCGGCAGAAATAAAGCACCAGGATGTTGCCACCCAAAAACTTCTGGACCTCCCTGAAGGCGCGGCATGTCACCACCGCCAGGTCCTTCTCGACCCGGATACTGTCCGGATACATCGTAAACTCCGCGCCCGTCTTCTTGTGGAACATCTCGCGCAATTCCATCGCGAATTGCCCGACCAGCGCCGCGGTCCAGCCCTCGGTGCGGTCCACACACAACTCCCGCAGGGCCTTCTCATCCTGCTCGCGGATCGCCACCAGGAACTGCAGGGCGAGGTCCTCGACCATGACGCGCGAGACCATTTTCTCCTGCTTGAAGCGCTTCAGGTCGTCGGCCAGAGTGGCGGTGGGACTCGATCCATTCGCCCATACCACCCGCCAGATCTCTCCCGCCTGCTTGAGGATCACGGCAGTCTCCACCTCGGGCTGATCGGCAAGGAATGCGGCGTGGGTGACCGCATACGGTCCATCCTCGTGCCATTTCAACGGACCCGATCCCTGCGTCGCCTTTGAAAACTTTCTGAAAAACTCGCTTGGACTGCCGCCCATGGGCTGAGCGCAGAACATGAACGCAGTGGCGGTGTCCCCTCGCGCAATCGCTCCGATGAACGCACGGGCGACCTCCTTCCGATCCTCGCAATTCACCCTCTGAAATCGCCTGAAGGCGCGCAGATTATCCGCGGGGGAATTCTCGATCCGGGACACGGCCGCCCAGACAACCTTCCAGGTCGTGCCGGATCGCTCGAGAATCACGTACGGTTTGTGCGGCATCTGGTGCGCCCGCATTTCCGGAGGATTCTCGTAACGAGCCAGCGCATAGTCTCCCTCCTTGTGCCACTCGGCGAGTTCAAGCGGCTGGGCTTTGTCTTCCTCGCGAACCCGCAAGCGGAGGAGCGCGTTGGCGACCTCCTCCCGGGTCTCGCTGAGCGGCGGGCCGATCATGCTCAAGGCCTGCCGGATATCCCCGTTGAAGCCCGCCTCGGTGTAGTCGCGGAGCACTTCTTCCGGGGTTTCTCCCTCTCCTTCCGGCCTGGTCGGCTTGCCGGTATCCGTGTCGAACCCCGCCACTTCGACTCCGTTCACCCGAAAGGAAACCCGCTTGCTGTCTTCCGACCAGAAAACGCCGCCGTTGTTGGCGAAACTGATCTTGTGTCTAGGCGGACGGGCGGAATTCGTGGCCAGTTTCTTGAAGGGAACCTTGACGTCCCATCTCTCGACTACCGAGCCGCCCCGACCATGCACTTCGAACCTGTAGAACGTGCAATCATCGCCGAAGATCCGTTTGGCATACCATGTCCGACCACCCGCAACGAACATCTGGTCATAAGATTCGCCGGAAAGAGCACTACCGTCCCAAGGTCGGGGTCGCTGCACCCAGAACAGCAGGGCTGTCAGCACCAAACCAAGGATCGTGATGCCGGCAAGTACCGGCAATGCGACTCCGGCGCGCTGGGTAGAAGGACGTCCGCGGGAGGCCCGCGCATACCGGAAACTGGCTACTCCAAATCCCACAGCTGCGGCCAGATTGACAAACACAAGCCATGCATGACTACCCTCCGCGCCTGAAATTGAAACCCTCAGTGCCTGTTCGCCGTTGATCAAGGCTCCGAACACAAAGCAAAGCGACGCCACGCCGAGGCCCCAGGCCTTGCGCACCGGCCAGACGCGCGCTTTCTGCTGTTCCAAGGTGAGGACGGAATCCGCCCGGGGACTGGTGACCGAGAGGAATAGCCACACCAATGCGCCGCCTGTTACCAACATCAACAGCGGGACGAGCAGGATTCCAAAGTGGCTCAAAAAACCTCCCAATTGGAATATCCAGCGTGTCGCGGTCGGCAATTCGATGTCTCGCGCTGCGAATTGCTCCGCCAGCCGGGGCAGCACGTAGTTCAAGTAGCCGAGGATGCCCCACGCCAGCATCGAGCCGATCAAGAGCAATGCGGCAACAATCGGTTGCCAACGCCCGTGACTTGGCGTCACCGGCTGTGATGGGGCTGGGACTGCCGCAGGCACGACGTACGGCGTCGGTGGATGGCTCGCCATCGTCCCCACCACCGTGCCAAATTCCCCCGCCGTCTGGTAGCGGCGCTCCGGCTCCTGCTCCAGCGCATGCAGCACGATTTCATCGATGCGCACATCCAACTGCACCTTTTTCGACGGCGCGATGAGATCCTTCGCGGGCCGCTCGCCGGTCAGCATCTCGTAAAACACCACACCGAGGGCGTAGATGTCCGCCCGGTGATCGACCTTGCCGTCCGCAGCCTCCTGCTCGGGCGCCATGTAAGGCGGCGTGCCCGAGCGTTCCGCGGTCGCCCCGACCAGGGTGGCGATCCCGAAGTCGGCGATTTTCACCCGGCCCTCGCGGTCGAGGAGGATATTTTCCGGCTTGATGTCGCGATGGACCACGTCGTGTTCGTGGGCGTACTGGAGCGCCTCGCAGATCGCGGGCACGATCACCAGCGCCTGGGCCGGCTCCATTTGACCGTCGCGCAGCACGTCGCGCAGGTTCACCCCATCGACATATTCCATCACCAGATAGAACATCCCGCCGCTCTCGCCGAAGTCGTGCACGGTGACGATGTTCGGGTGATTGAGTTTGGCCAGGGTCCGTGCTTCGCGTGAAAAGCGGACCTCGAATTGCGGGTCGTCGCGTCGTTCGCCGGCGAGCACCTTGATCGCCACCAGGCGGTCGAGCACTTTCTGGCGGGCCTTGTAAACGATCCCCATGCCACCGCGGCCGAGGTATTCGAGAATCTCGAACTGTGGGAAGTGGCCAGCGATTTCCTCGGCCGTCGGTGGTGGCGGCTGCGGCACGGTCTCGCCATCGGGCATCGTCCGCGACGCCATGTTCATCGCCAGCAGGCAGCGCGGGCAGAGACCGCCGGTGGTTTCACCGACCAGTTCGTTTCCGCAGTGCTGGCAGCACGGGGCTTGGTGGTTTGCAGTCTTGTCCATGTCTCTAGATTCAGGATCGGGCCGGACATGTTACCATGGCCGGGTCATTTCATGTTCCCAGCGCGGCCATCAGCGCCCGCATTTCCTCCTCCACCTCGGCTTCATCCCGCACCGTACGGGCGATTTCCTCGCGAAACAAACTGCGGAAGCGCTTGCGGATCCGGTGCACCGCGACCCGCGCCGCCCCCTCGCCCAGGCCGAGCGCCGCCGCCAATTCTCGGTAGTCGATCCCGCCTCGCCCCGCCGTCAGGCACGGTTTGAGCAGCGCGAACTCACCGCCGCGCCCAGCCTCGTCATATTCGCCCTCCATTCGCACCAGCGCCGTCTCGATCAGGGTCAGCGCCCAGCGCTTGTCGAACAACTGCTCCGGGCTCAGCAAATGGGATCCCGACCCGGCATACAGCCGCTCCGCCAATTCGGTGTCAAGCGGCACCGCATCGAATCCTCCGCCCCGCCTTGCCGTCCGCTCCCGGTGCCACTCGTTGGCCAGGAAGCGCTTGAGCGCAACCATCAGGAACGTACGGAAGCGCCCCTTCTCGCGGTCCGCCGCCCGCAGCCATCCCTTTTCTAACAGTCTAGCGAAAAACTCCTGGGTGAGATCCTCGGAACCCTCGGGAGAATGCCCGAACCGACGCACCGCGAGATAGAGCGGCATCCAGTAACTGCCGCACAGCTCCTCCAGGGCGGCGACCGCCTCCGGCCCTTCGGGATCACAGGCATCCGCCACCACTGACCAGTGGGTCGTCAGGAACAGGGGCGCGGGCGGGGTCGGGGTCGTTGGAGCAGGTCGGTTCATCTCAGACGGGCGAGAACCATCGTCTCACCCATGGATTAAAGCAAACGGGGCGATTGTTACAAGTCCGGGAGAAGATTCACATCAGAGGCACATTATAAGCTCATTCATTTTCCATTGCATCGGTATCCACGCTCGGTGCCGCCGCATCATCCGGCACGTGCTTGACGCGCTGCCCCTTCAAGAAACGCGCGAGCTTGTCCGTTAAAGTGGCCGGATCCTGGATATCATCGAGATCAACGACTCTCCACCCCTCCGGAGTATCGGCAAGGATGAGAAACACGCTTCGGGTCCCATCGGCGGGGATCGGGGTCGCCACCCGGGCCACCGCATACGAATCCTGCCGGTGCCACTCCGTGAAGGTTCTCAGCCGTTCGAGATCCTTCCCATAGACTTTCCCCAGCTCCGGAGCATTCCGGGGAAACGTCCCGCGCCATTGCTCCACTTTTTCTTTTTCGACCCAAGCCAAGGCCCGTTCGACATCCACCGCCGCGACGGCATCCATGAAGGCCAAGGCCACCTGCTCCGGGGTGTTCTCCGATGCTGAACCAGATGGTGAGGTTTGCCCGGACGACGCTTCGCCACGCAGAGTCGCCTGCCGTGTCCGGCGCCAGCTTACCTTGAGCGCACCCGGATCGTCTCCATCCTTCCCGACCTTGACCAGCAGCAGCGAACCGTAATCCGTCAGCAACCACCCTCCCTTCGCGTCGTCTGCGAACAGCGCAATCACCGGGCGCTCTTCTGGGTCCCGCCCAGCAAGCGAGTCGATCTTCTGCATGAGTGCCCGTGGGGCAATCTCAGACTGCTCCCACTCGTCCGCTGCCGGAACCAACACGGCCGGAAGCGTCGGCAGCATGAGCATGTCCGACCCCGGCAGCACGTAGGCATCGAATCCCATTCCCCGCCACGCCTTCAAGGTCTCCGGTTTGCTGAAATCGAGACTCAGCGGGGGGTTCGTTTGGTTCAGCGTACCGCGGTCGAGGTCCAGTGCGGAGTTCTTGTTGGCGTCCCAAGCGGGCACGGTCACCGAGTAAAGACCATCATCCATTTCGAGCGGCAGTTCGGCCAACACCTCGCCGACGGCCAACCGTACGGGCCAATTACCGCGCAACGCGTTTTCCAGTTCGCGCACCACCTTGCGCCCTTCCGC
>JAIPKB010000102.1 GCA_021733795.1 Akkermansiaceae bacterium
ACACGGTGAGTCTCTACGGCGGCGCGATTTCCAACTCCGGTGCGCTGATCCTCCGCCGCTCCACTCTTAACGGCAACACCTCGGACTACGAAGGCGGCGGTGTTTACACCGATTTCTACGGCACGCTGGATCTAACCAATTGTACGATCGCCGGCAACCGCGCGAATTTCTACGGTGGTGCCATTTTCAATGGCAGTCCGTCGGTGCTGGCAAGCGCCACGCTGGCCGGCAACACCGCGAACCGGATCGGTGGCGGCGTTTACAATGACTTTTTCGGCACGCTCGCCCTCAATAACTCGATCATCGCCGACAACACGGCTCCGGAGAGTCCGGAGGTTTTCGGAACCTGGACGGGGGCCTACAATCTGACCGGCACCGACCCTAAACTCTCGCCGCTGGGCAATTGGGGAGGTCGCACCCAGACCATGCCGCCACTGCCGGACTCGCCGGTCATTGACGCGGGGGGCCCCACCACCCTGCTGACCGACCAGCGCGGGCTGGCTCGCGTTTTGGGCGGCGGTCTCGACCTTGGAGCCTTCGAGAGAGCGATTTCGGATTTCAATGCCACGGGTCTCACGCTTTACGCCAGAGTGCCGGCCGCAGACTCGACCGGCGAGTTCGAAATCTCCACCGATCCGAATTTCCTGCCCTCCGTCAGCACGCTGGCGGGGACGGGAACCGTCGGCTTGGCAGACGATTCGCGGCTGTCGGCGGAGTTCGGTTATCCTTCCGGCGTGGTGCAGGACCTGCTGGGCAACATTTTCATCGCCGATACCGGAAACCACCTGATCCGGATGCTGGGCACCGACGGGATCGTGAGCACGATCGCGGGCAGTGGCGACTATGGCATGGCGAACGGCCCGGGGGTTAGCGCGGCGTTCGCCTTCCCTTCGGCGTTGGCGGTCGGCCCGGACAACAATGTCTATGTGGCGGATACCTATAACCACCGGATCTGCAAGCTGACGCGACCGGCGAGCAGCGGGGACTCGTGGACGGTGACGACCGTGGCCGGGACCGGAATCGCTGGATTTCTGAACGGGGCCGGTGCCGTCGCACGCTTCAACTATCCTTACGGCATGACCATGGATGCCACTGGAAATATCTTTGTTGCCGATGCGTACAACCACCGGATTCGCCTGGTGACTCCCGCCGGGGCGGTCACCACCTATGCCGGCTCCGGCACCGCGGGATTCCAAAATGACACGAATGCGGCCACCGCCCGGTTTGACACGCCCGAGAGTGTGGTCATTGCCGGTGGCAATCTCTATGTGGCGGACACCGGGAACCACCGCATCCGAGAAATCACCGCAGCGGGTGTGGTCAGCACTCTCGCCGGATCAACCGCCGGGTTTGCCGACGCCACCGGTGCCGCCGCGAAATTCAACACCCCCTCAGGTCTCGCGACCGATGGCAGCGGCGGTATCTATGTGACCGATGAACAGAACCACCGGATCCGTAAAATCACTTTGACCGGCGAAGTCACGACGGTGGCTGGCACGGGAGTCGCCGCCCTGCTCAACGGAAATTCCACCGTGGCCCGCTTCAACGCGCCGACGGGAGTGGTGGTCGGTCTCGACCAGAATCTAGTGGTGGCCGATGCCGAAAACCAGGTGCTCCGGCGGATTGTCGTCAAGCCCCTTTCGGTGCTGTCCTCCCTCGTCGTAGGCAGCGCCAATCCCGCGGGGGTGCAGGTGTGCGCCGTGCTCGACGTGGTGGCGCTGGGGCTCGAACCCGGGGTGACCTATTATTTCCGTTGGAAATCCTCCACCACCGGGGTCACCCAGCCGTTCGGGCAGAGCTTTTTCCTCTATGATTTCCCGGTGGTGACGACCCAACCCGCCAGCCACCTGGCCCCAACCTCGGCCCGGCTCAACGCAAGCGTCGACCCGAAGGGTGGTCTAACGAAAGTTACGCTCGAATATTCGACCGACCCTAACCTGTTGCCTCCCATTGAGGTGACGACGCTCGCCGGTTCCGGGGTGGCGGGTTTTGCCAACGGCACCGGTCCGGCCGCGCGATTTGCCATGCCCTCTGGGGCCGTTACCGATGCGAGTGGCGATGTCTTGGTGGCGGATCGTCTGAACCACCGGATTCGCCGGATCACGGCGGCGGGCGTCACCACCACTTTTGCCGGCTCAGGGGTGGCTGGGTTTGCCAACGGCACCGGCGGCAACGCCCGGTTCGAGAACCCCACCGGCATCGCCGTCGATCACAGCGGCAATTTCTATGTGGCGGACGAGTCCAATCACCGGATTCGCAAGATCACGGCGGCGGGTGTGGTCACCACGTTCGCCGGCTCCGGCGTGGCGGGATTTGCCGATGGCGCGGCGGCGGCTGCAGAATTCCTCTATCCGGCGGGCGTGGCCGTGGATGCCGATAACAACGTCTACGTGGCCGACTCAGGCAACCACCGCATCCGCAAAATAGAGGCCGCCACCGGGCTGGTGACGACCCTCGCCGGCACTGGTGGTGCCGGGTTCGCCGACGGCGCGAATTCGACCGCGCAGTTTTTCTCGCCGCAAGCGCTCGCCGTGGACCCAACCGGCAATGTGGTGGTGGCCGACACCGGCAACCGGCGGATCCGTGTGATCGATGCCAGCGGCGTGTTCACGCTTGCGGGCAGTGGCAGCCAAGGATTCCTCGATGGTCCGGGCAGCAGTGCCCTGTTTTCCTCGCCGGTCGGCATCGCGCTGGATGGGGACGGCATCGCGTACGTCACCGATAGCGGCAACCACCGCATCCGCCGAATCGGAACGGACGGCCAGGTGAGCACCCTCGCGGGTTCCGGAACTCCCGGCCATGAAGACTCGCCGGCCGTCGGTTTGTATCCGGCCACCGTCTGTCAGTTTGAATTCCCCGCAGGGGTTGCGGACGATGGAGCGGGCGGCTTGTGGGTCACCCAGGAGGGGTTGGTGCGCAGAATCGCCCGCGGTGCCACCCTTCCGACCGTGCTGGTGACGCCGGATGCCGATGGTAGCGGGGAACGGAGCGTGGTTGGGGATGTTCCCCAGCCGTTGATGCCGGGAGCGACCTATTACTTCCGGGCGGCGGCGGCCGGCTACCGCGGCTCGGCGGGCGGGGAGATTCTCAGTTTTGTGACTCCGCAAGCGGCGATCTCGGTGTTCGCCGGCACCGACACCAGCGCTCCGGCGGTGGTGGATCAACAGACCGACCCGGTTGACTTTGGCAGCACTCCCAACGGCCAGCCCGTGACGCGGAGTTTCACCGTTTTCAATCCCGGCGGTTGGCCCCTGACCGTGAGTGCGGTTGTCGTGCCCGCCGGTTACCAACTTGCGGGCGGGATAGGCGTCATCCCATCGCTCAACACGCTCACCTTCGAAGTCACCCAAGCCGCCACCGGTGGCGGAACCTTCAGCGGCGATATTGCCATCACCAGCGATGCACCGGGGCAGCCGCTTTTCACCTTTCCCGTGACCGGCCAGGTGTTCGATCCTCCCGCAGTGACCACACTGGCGGCCAGCGATGTGGGAACCGGAACGGCGACTTTGAATGCGACGGTCAACCCGATGGACAGCAGCACGAAGGTGTGGTTTGAATGGTCGCAGGACCCCGATTTCAACGGGGTGATGGTCACCACCCTGGCGGGCTCTGGGGCAGGTTATGTGGAAGGCCTGGGAGCCGTGGCGAAGTTCAACCAACCGTCGGGCGTGGCCATCGACGCCGGCGGCAATATCTATGTGGCGGATAGCCTGAATCACCGGATCCGCAGGATCGCTCCCGATGGGGTGACCCGCACGTTTGCCGGGACCGGTGTGGCCGGGTTTGCCGATGGACCGGCCGACATTGCGCAGTTCAATCAACCGGTTGGATTGGCGATGAGTGGCGGCGGCGTGTTGTTTGTCAGCGATTCCCTCAACCACCGCATCCGGGTCATCAACTCGGCGGGGGAGGTCGCGACCTATTCCGGCCTCGGCACACCGGGGTTTACCGATGGCATTGCCGCCGCCGCCCGCTTCAACACACCGCGCGGACTGGTGATCGATGACAGCGGCGCGCTTTACATTGCGGATTCTCTAAACCATCGCGTCCGCAGGGTCGCGACTGACGGTTCGGTGACTACGTTGGCAGGCAGCGGCGCTGCTGGTTCTGGAAATGGAGCGGGCACGGTGGCTCAGTTCAACACTCCGGTGGCGGTGGCACGGGACTCTGCGGGTTGTGTCTATGTTGCCGAATCCACCAGCCATGCGATCCGCAAGATCGCGGCGGATGGCTTCACCAGTGTCTATGCCGGTTCGGCGGTCTCAGCCGGCTTGGTTGACGCAAATGGTGCGGCCGCCCGGTTCTCCAACCCGGTCGGAATGGCGGTGGGTCCTGCCGACGTGCTCTACGTTGCGGACAAGGGCAACCACCGCATCCGCACCATCAGGCCAGGGGGCGTCGTCACCACGATCGCCGGGTCAGGCGTAGCGGGAACGGTCGATGGACTCGGCGAAGTCGCGCGGTTTTCCAGTCCGTTCTCGCTTGCCACCACGGGTACCAGCAGAGTGCTCGTCGGTGAAGCCGGAAGCTCGGTCGTCCGCTCAATCGACTCGCTCCAAGTCCTGCAGCAAGCCGCGGCTGATCTAACCGGGACGACGGAGATTCCGGTGGTGCTGCCGGTCACCGGGCTGCCGGTTGGCGGTGGCTATTTTTTCCGTGCCATCGCCACCAACAGCGGCGGCACCACCATTGGCGGCACGCTGTCCAGCGCGACCCTGACTTTGCGCGAGTGGCAAGTCACCAAGTTCGGCGCGGATGCGGATAATCCGGCCATCGCCGGACCGTCGGCCAGCCCGGCTGGGGACGGGGTCTCCAACCTGCTCAAATATGCCTTTGGCCTGGAGCCGGGCGTTGCGGTGACCGAGGGGATGCCGGTGGTGGAACTCAGTGGCGGATCGCTCACCCTCACCTATATCAAGATGCTGGCCGCGAGCGACCTCCTCTACACCGCGGAGTGGTCTGCCGATCTGGTTCATTGGAGTCAGACCAACATAACCGAGGAGGTCCTCAGCGGGACGGGGCTCAGTCAGCGGATCCGCGCGCTGGTGCCAGCAACACCTGCCGCGGTCAAATTCCTGCGACTCCGGATCACCTTGCACTAGCCTTGTCACCTCGCCACTCAACCTTATGAAACACTCATCCCATTCACTATTGCGGTTGGTCGTCGGTCTTTGCGCCGGCCTGGCGACCCTGGCCACGCCGGGTCGGGCACAGACCGCCGTGCAGACCGTCACGCTCCCCGCCGGCTGGAACGCCGTCTGGTTGGAAGTCGAACCCACCTATCCGGCGGGCGATCCGAAAGCCGGTCAGCCGAAAATTCCCGACGATGTTTTCACCAACCCTGCCATTGACATCGTCGCAACGCCCAAGCCACTGGCCGGTTCGGCGGAATTTTTTGCGAGCGAGCCCGGCACCATCACCACCTTCAACAAGGATGACTGGCAGCAGTGGAAGCGAACCGACCTCGCGAGCACCAACAATCTTGCCGCGATCTTCGGCAACCGCTCCTATCTCATTCACACCACCGGCACGACCACGGTGACCTTGTCGCTCACCGGCAAGGTCCGCTTTTTCCACCCGACATGGACACCCGACCGCTACAATCTGCTGGGCTTCGGCCTGGAGGGCACCCGCACTTTCAGCGAATTCTTCAGCGCTGCGGGCACCAAGCACCCCGTGGACAAGATCTTCACTCTGGTTCCCGGCGGGAGCTGGGTGAAGGTGGCGCCTTCGCAGGCGATGGACTCCGGCAAGGCCTACTGGATTTTCTCCGCCGGCCCATCCAACTATATGGGGCCGGTCGCACTCGATTTCGACCATGCCGTCACCGGCACGCTGAACTATGGCGGACCCAGCGACGCCCAAAAGGTTGGTACCGACATGCTGGATCTGAAGGAACTCGTTTTCACCAACTCCGGGGCGGCCGCGGCCACACCCTCCGCGACGGCGATCAGCCCTGACTCCGGTCTCGCACTCTACCGGGTCACTCCGGCCACCACCGGCTTGGGCTACATGCGCGGCAACGGATTCCTGGCGGCTTTCGTCCCCATCGCCGCCAAGCAGACCGCCACGCTGACCATCGGTGCCATGCGCAGCTTCAGCGATGATGCCGTTCACACCAGCCTCTACCGCCTCAGGACCAGCCCTGCCGGCGCGTCGTTTTACCTCCCGGTCACGGCCGTCAAGAGCGATATTCAGCAAACGGCTGCCGCAGCGGGTGGCGGTCCCTCCGGCCCGGTCGCCGGGCTGTGGGTCGGCGAGGTGACCGTCAATGGTGCCACCAGCATCGCCGTGGACGGGGCACCCACCCAGCCCACCGCCGGCAACGCGCCGCTCCGCATCCTCCTGCATGCGGACGCCGGAGGCACCGTGCGCCTGCTCTCCCAGGTGACTCTGATGCAAACCAAAACCGCCGACCCGGCGGTGGCCGGGGTGCCGGTGCTGGTCGTGGACCCGGCACGGATCCCGTTTTTCGAGGGCATCAAGGAGCGCAACGGCAAGCGCGTCGGCCTGCGCTTGGAAGCCGTCGCCTACGACATGCCGCGCAGCGCCAGCGCGTGGTCAGGGGCGGACCTTGTCACCTTCGCCACCCGGCCGACCGCTCTTCAGGAGGTCTACGATCTCGCCACAGTAATGACAGGTGCGCTCGGCCAGACAGTGAGCGCGACGCTTACCCTCGACCCTTTCCACCGCAGCAACCCCCTGCGGCACGTCTATCACCAGGACCTCACCAAGGGGCCGCAGATCACCCGCACCCTCACGTTTGCCTTTGATGCCAGTCAGCCCGTCCCCGATCGCCTGGCCGGTTCCTTCAGCGACGAAATCCAAGGTCTCGTCAAGGACAAACTCACCCTCACCGGGCGCGTCGAAATGCGCCGTGTCAGCCCCGTCGCCACCCTCGAAGGCGTCCAATAACCACCTACCATGATCCTCTCCACCTCAACTCCACTTCCCAGCGCGATGAAAACCACCCCACTCCCAATCCGGCTTTTGACGGTGTTAGCAACCGCGTTCCTGCTGGCCTTTTCCACGGGTGCCGTCACGGCCGCGCAAGATATTTTCGTCTCTGGCGGAGGCGCTTTCGGCAACGTTTTGGTGAACACCAACACATCCACCAAGACGTTCACGATCTCGAACCCGGGCGACGCTGGTCTAACCTTGGCACCGACGATTAACGGGGCCGATGCCTCGGAGTTCATCATTACGACTCCTGCTGCGGGTTCCGTAGCGGCCAAGGACAGCACCACGTTGATCGTCACGTGTACCCCCACGAGCCCCGGTGCGAAGAGTGCCACGCTGAGCATCGCCAACAATGTCGCCGGGAAGGATCCCACCGACATCCCCCTCACTGCGACCGGCACGGCGCCGGATATCACGGTGGACCAGGCGGCGGATGACGGCACAAAGGCGTTTGGCAGCGTGCAGCGGGGGGCACCCCGGTCAGCGTGACCTTCACAATCACGAACCCGGGCACCGCGCCGCTCAATTTGTCGCCAGCTCCCACCATTATCGGAACCGCGGAGTTCAGCATCAGCACACCTCCCGCCGCCACCGTGGCCGCCGGGGGCAGTACCTCGTTGATCGTCACCTGCACCCCCACCAGTCGCGGGGCGAAGAATGCCACGCTCCGCATCGCTAGCAATGTCGCCGGCACCAAGAACCCTTACGACATCGCCCTCACCGCCAAAGGCACCGCGCCGGTGATCGTCGTGGAACAACCCACAGGAGCGAACATCCCGGACGGGGGGGCGAAATACCTGGGAGATGTCTATCAAGGTTCGCCGGAAAGCTTTATCTTCACCATCCGGAACATCGGTGATGCCACCTTGACCGGATTGGCGGTCACGCTGGACGGTGCGGACGCCGCGGACTTCAAGGTGTTGAGCCAACCATCGTCGCTGCCCGCTGGGGAGGACACTACCTTCATCATTCAGGTGACCCCATCCGTGTTAGGAAGCCGAGCCGCCGCCATTCACATCACCAACAATGATCCGGATATCGTTTTAGGGAATCCCAAGAACCCCTTCGACATCAGCCTCACGGCCAACGGCGTGGTAATCCCTGTTTCATCCGATGCCTTCGGGTATAAATTGAACCCGGCGACTCCGGCCAGCAATCTGAACCTCACCACCGCTGATCCTGAAGTCCGGACCACCAACCTGACGGGCGACGATCAGGCGGAAAATATCGATATCGGTTTCAGCTTCCTGTTTTATGACAATGCTTACACCAGTTGCTTCGCCTCCACCAATGGCCTGATCCAGTTCGGCGGTTCTTCCACTTCCTATGTCCCCAATCCGATTCCCAGCGTCAGCACGCCAAACAACATCATTGCGGCATTCTGGACCGACCTGCGGTCAGGAACCGGAAGGATTCTCTACACCACCAAAGGCACGGCTCCGAACCGCTATTTCGTCATTCAATACAAGGATGTCGAACTCTACCAGAACTCGGCCAAAAAGGTCAGCTTCCAGGTTTTGCTTTACGAGGGAAGCAACACGATCGAAATTCAATACCAGAGAATCGATGCATTTGACGCCAACAGTCGGAATATCGGCATCGGCATCGAGAACCCCACGGGGGCCGTTGGGATCCAGCATGTCTACGGGCCCCAAGGCCAGGACAATCTGTTCGAGAGACCCGCGCCGTTTGGCATCACCTTCACCCGGCCGGTCATCGCCCAGGTGGAAAGCAAGTATGTGCGTCCGGATGGCACGACGATTGTCGACATCGGGTCCCTCGCAATCGGACTCAATCCGGAGATCGGCACCATTCACGAACCGATTGGAACGGTGAGGCGCTTCGAGGCGCCGGAGTTCATCTATCTGAACAGGAATTTCCAGCAACTCGCCGCCGTGGGCGAAATGACCGACCCGGTGGACGATGTTGCTTGGTACCGGCTCGTAAATGATGGCTATGCGATTGATGGGGATATTGTGCAGGGCACCCACACATTTTTCACCACCACGCTCACCCACGACGTGACGGTCATCTGGAGGTGGAAGCTGGAGTGCGCCGTCGTCATCGATTCGGCAACTGGCCAAGGCGGATTTGGCAATCCCACGCCGGAAGTGGGGCGCCAATGGTATCGGCTCGGAGACCAGTTCACCGCCGCCATTGATAGCGCCGTTGAAGACCCTGGATCGGGCTTCCGCTTTCGTACCATCGGTTATTCGATCGATGACAAGAATGGGGCTCTGCTGTCCCCCGGCATCCTATTTCCAAATGACCTGGCAAGCCGGCGTGCGACACCGCCGCGGACGATTACCGAACCACTCCGGATGATGTGGAATTTCACCGGCCAGGTGCGCTACCGCTTCGACGCCTCAGCCGCCGACAAGCCCGGCACGAGTTTGGACGGGCAGTCGTTCGTGCGGGTGTATCAAGCCGATCGGGTCACGGTGGACACGACCGTCTATGGCACCGGGCTCAACACGGATGTGTGGATCGATTCGGGGATTGCGTCTGGGAGAAAAGTCGAGATCGGTGCCTTCTACCGTTCCAACGATCAACTGCTGACGCTGGGCAGTCTGGCGGGACCGCCGGGAGGCGACCTCGCGGCGCTCCAGTCGGTTGACGCGCTCAACGACGACACGACGATCCCGGATCAACAGGGGCTGCCGCGGGTTTCGCGGACCTACACGGTGAGGAACGCCTACGCCCCCACCGAGATCCACTGGGTTTTTCCGCCCACCATCTTCCGGGCGGAGATCCCGCTGGGAATGAGTTTCGACGGTTTGAACCGGAGCAATCAACTCGTTCCAGCCCTGCCTGCGGGACTGATGTTGAGGGTCAGTGACACCGGCCCTGGCGTGCCGATCACCACCAAGATCTTTCCACCGGATGGGAGTTTCATGGTCGGCGATCCGCTGCGCTGGGACAGCTTGGGCAAGGGACTGTTTCCGACTCGTCCAGGTTGCTACGAGGTCAGCTGGCCCGACGCCAATGATTTCGCCGAAAAGTACAAGGTGGAAATCCTCACGGGTTACCCCGGGGATGCCGTGACGCGGGCCTCTACGGGGGAGGCCGCGGATGGTTCCCGACTGCGTGAGGGAGTGGTCATGCTCACCGGTTGCGCGACCACCGACGCCTCGACCACGGCGACCTGTGCCAGCACCGCATCGCTGGCGAACGGCATGAGCCTCAGAGGCCCGAACATGGCCACCGGGACGATGATTGCGTCGCTCACCGGACCGACCACCTTCGTGCTCAGCGCCCCCGCGACGGGCACCGGCACGGGCCTGACGCTCAGCGCTTGGAAGAACTATCAGGACACGGTCACCCTCCCCGAGATCGACCCCAACGCCGGCTTCCCGGCACAGGCCGAGGATGCGCACTACCATCACCTGTTCGACCCGGTGCCGGGACGGCAGGCACCGACCAAGCTGGATCTCAGTGACACGGATGAATGGAAGTTCCAGGATCTGACCTTCGCCGATGCCGCCACCGGGGCGACCGTGAGCAAAGCGACGTCCGGGGTTCCTTTCACCGCCCTCGACGCGGGGCGCAGCGTGCTCCTCTTCAGCTACCGGCCGAATTCCGATGAGATTGCGGATGGCAACCTCACCAAGGAAAGCCTCGCCGTCCGCGTGGTCCGTTCCAGCGCGGTGAATGTGCTTTCCCGCAACGATCCGAAACTCGTCCTCGGTCATCACGCGCTGAAGCTCGGGAGCGGTCCCCAGGCGACGGGCGGGGGACACGGCATCATCCGGAACGGCGGGGCACCACCAACGAGTGCCGTGGTTCCGGGGGATCGGTTTGTCGTCGATTTCTGGCTCAACGCAAAAGGATTGCAGCCACCTGCGGCGGTGACCCTCAGCAATTGCACGACTCTCAGCGGGGCCACCAGCGTGGCCTGCTCCAGCACGGCCGGGGTGGTGCCGGGCATGAGCCTCAGCGGGACAACCCTCCCGCCGGCACCAAGATCGCAGCGATCACCAACGGGACAACCTTCGTGCTCAGCGGCCCGGCCAACGCCGACGGCAGCGGCCTGTCAATAACCGCGTCTAACATGCCGGTGACGGTCTTCAGCACCGGCGGCGGCGTGCTCAAGGTCACGCTTGATGCGGCGGCTTCGACAGTGACGGCAACTTACCGCGGGGTGCGGGTAAGTCACGGTCTGTCCAAGGGTGGCGTCGCTTGGAAGCATGGTGCCATCCATGTCTTCGCGCACACCTTCTTCGGCGTCGGTGTGACGGTGGTGGACTTCTATCTCGACGGCGTGCGCGAGGAGCAGGGTTTCGTGACGAGCTGGTTCCCGGGATCGGCAGACTCGATCATTGACGGCGCAGTGACGGATGACTCCCTGAGATTCGGGGCCGGGGCCGAACCGCGCAGCGGCTTGCAACTCGACAATTTCCGGTTGTTCAGCCTCGGCGCCGATCCGCTTGGCTATTTGAGCCCGGCCGAAGTCCGGCAACTACGGGCCGAGCGCGACATGACGCCGGCCGGGAAGCGACTCCGGGGAATCAGCCCGCAGTTGTCGTTCGATTTCGAAAGCGCGCCTGCCAGCGGCGGGTTCGCCAATCAGGGCACGCTGGCGAATGTCGGTCTCGGTCCCGTCACGGGTGCGGGAACCTATACCGAGACCTGGGCGGATGCGGACCTTCAGGAAGTGGCGACCCAACTAACAAGCACGCTGGACAACGCCAGCTTCGGTGGCAGCGGATACATCCTCAACGCGGTTTCAAACTACAATCCGAACCTCTATGACCGCACGGCGGAGGTCGGCGCCTGGGGGCCGGTTTTCCCGGTCAACCACAGCCAGCTTTTCACCGCGGCCGCCAGGAAGCTCGAAGTGGCCTACTACGAGAACCCGTATCTCACGGATCCCTTCGCTCATCCGAACGTGGCCTGGCCCTATGTCGTGACCGAGTATAAGGATGTGATTTTCCCAACCTTCGGCCCACACAAGGACAAGGCGATCTATATCGCCAGCCGGATTGGATCCGAGGGTGTGGACCAGAAGGGTGATACGCAGGAAGTCTTTGACCTCGCCAAGTACTCCGAGTTGGAAATCTACCATCAGCCGGATCCGGCGGCGGCGGGCTACAACCCGAACGAGGAACACGCGCTGACCGCGCCCTCCGGTCGCGCCGCCCTCAAGGTCAAGAACCTCGGCGAAGACCTTGCCAATCACCCGCCGTTGGCCGCTTTCGCCCTCCAGCAGGACCTCAACAACAAGCCGAGTTATACCTCCGATCCGTGGGTGCTCGTGCAGGTGAACAACCTCGAGTCCGGCGAGCCGGAGATGGCCGCCTACCGGGTCTTCGACAAGCGGGCCGGCACGACCCCCTTCCCGCGACCGCTGGACTCGCAGGTTGGCGGCACCACCGGCCTCGCCTATGAATCCGCGTCGAATCCCGACCAACGCTTTCTGACGCTGGCGGCGGGCACGACCTTCGACTTTGCCTATCAGTTCGAGTATCCGGTGTTCGCCGGCGATCTGCTGGTCCCGCCCTATCCGCTGAACCTCGTCATCGGCAACGTCTCCATGGCCGACGAGCGGGGCGGCAACATCCAGGTCAACGGGATCAATCAACGCACCCTGTGGCGTGACGCCGGGATGCACGCCTGGGTCGTCTCGGGCGGTGGCAGATTCTTCGAGCAGTTCTTCTATCCGATGCGGGCCGACTTCTATCTGCCCGGGGCAGCCATCGGCAAGCCGATCGCCTGGCTCCCCGCGCCAACGGCCAGCCTGGCCGCATTCCTCGGCGACAACAAGGCGGGCTCCCCTTCTCTTGACGATGCCCCGAAACCGGTGAAGGTTCAGTATGCCAGCGCGTGGCGCGCGGACTATCCGAAGCTCAAGCGCGGTGAAACCCTCACTTATCAAGGGGGGGAATACTTCAACGAAAACCCGGGCTCGAACGGGTTGCCGGCGGTGGTGGCGATGAAGGCCGCGGAGGTGGTTTATGATTCAGCCACGCCCGCCATGGTGATCGGCGCAGCCACCACGGCCGAATTGAACAAGGCGTCGGCCCGGATCATCCGTCCGCTCGACCGCCGGGAGTACCCGTTCACCAACGCCCAAATGATCGCGTCCGGGTTGATCCCGGGGGATCCGGCGAGCTCCAAGGTGATCGTGGTCGCCGAGCGGTGGTATTTCAAGGATCTGGGCGGCTCGTTGCAGAAGCGGTTCTACTTCGATTCCCTCGCCGAAACCCTCGTCTTCCGGGGGCGGCTGAACGACAAGGAGGGCGGAGATCCGAACCTCACCTCCGGGCCCGACCCGATCAATGTGCTCGAACCGGATGTGATGACGCTGGAAGACTACAAGAAGACGGCACCGGACAAGGGCATTCGGGATCTCTCTACCAACACCGCGTGGACGGCGGCGATCGACGCCATCTTCCTGAAATCCCAAAACCCGAACGGGTTGACGGCTCCGGCCGCCAGCCTGAGCACTCCGGCCTTCCTTCAAGGCGTCAAACCGGTGCCTCCCGCCACTACCATCACCCCGTCACAGAAGGCCTTGATTGAAGAACAGAAGACCTTTTGGAAACCCGATCTCTCCGCCACCGTCATCGGCCCGGATCCGCTGCTCCTGCAACTCGATAGTTTCGGGGTCGGCTCCGCCCTCGTGCCGAACGCGAGTCTGCTCACCCAGAACCCCACCGGATCCCTCTACATCACCCTCGCGGAGAACAACCGGGCCGAGCTGGACGGCGCGCCCGTTTCCCTTCACATCATCGAGATCGTCCCGGACCGCTACCGCGGCGCAATCAAGGTGATCGAGGGTTCCGACGCCTTCAGCGAACGGATCACGCTCCAACACAACGGCGAGTTCGGCGCGAATACCGGCGATTTGGATTACGAATGGTGGATCCGGGATGCCAGGCAACTCGATGGCACGCTCAAAGCGGAGATCGCCTCGCTGACAACCACGCTGCCGGACCCGAACTGGCAGCTTTACACCAGCGGCTCGGGTTTGCACACCATCGTGTTCCAGGGACGGCCCGATGTCGTGCTTGCCGACAAGCTGGTACTCGTGCGCTACCGCCACAAGTCCGAGACCAAGGGTTGGAAGCTGGTCCCGTTCGAGCTGCCAGCCGGGGAGACTCCCACAGCGGCTTGGAAGCCGGGCTCGCCAACCGTCGGCGCGCCCTTCCAGTGGGCCGGCGCAGCCAATTCCCCGCAGTTACAGGCGGATGGCAGCAAGCGCTACATCCCGCAACTGGTGATGGGCTGGGTGAAACGGGTGCTTGACCGCATCAATCCCTACGAAGCCCGTTATAACGACTTCTTCAGCAACGAAAGCCCAGCCAGCTACGCCAGCCAGATTCAGATCGCCGGCCCACCCTATGCGGGCAACGTGGCGCTCAATCCCGACAAGAATGTCATCGAGAATACCGGTCTGATCGAACTGTACCGCACCGTGCTCGCCCGGGCCGAGAGCCTTTCCATCAAGAACTCCAGCAACGGCAATGCCACCGACGGCATCAACCAGGCGCTGCTGCTGGCTGCCACCCGACTCTCCGTGCTCTATGAGTTGCTGGCCCGCGAGGCCTACAGCGACGCCCAGGATTCCACCATCAATGCAGGCGAGGACGGCGGCCTGGCGGGCGTCGCCTCCTACACCCACGCCTTCCAAAACATGGAGGCCGACCTGATGCATGAGGAGCTGGCGCTGCTGCGCGGCACGGATTTCCGCAAGAGCTATCCGGTGTACAACCGCATGTTCTGGAACTACGCCAAGGGCCTCGGGGAAGCCGCCTACAACGTCAACTACAACATCTACGACGCGAACACCGACGGCTTTATCAACGAGGATGACGCCCGCGCACTCTATCCGCAGGGCCATGGCGATGCCTGGGGGCATTTCCTCTCCGCAGTGGAAATGCACTACCTCCTGCTGCAGGAACCGAACTTCAGTTGGAAGACGCGCTCGGAACTCTATTCGCTCATGCAGAATGTGCTCGAGGTGGATTTCCTCGACGAGAAAACCTTCGCCCGGCTCGCCGCCGGCAAGGCCCGCGCCGGCCGCGACATCGTCCGCGGGACGTATCGCATCGCCTACACCCAGGACCCCGACGGGCAGTGGCAGGGCTACACCGACGGTGCCGATCCGGCCCGCGCCTGGGGCGTCTCGGAATGGGCGCACCGAGCCGGACAGGGGGCCTACTTCGACTGGGCCGTAGCCAACGCGCTCGTTCCTGCGGAAGCCGCCGGGACCAATCCGGAGAACCTCGACCGCATCGAGCGCCTCGGGACCATCGACGAGATCGGCGAGATCGCTGGTGGACTCCACGAAATCCAGGCGGCCATGGACGAGGCCAACGGCGGTGTCAACCCGCTCGGGTTTGACTCCGACGCCCTCGCCTTCGACATCGAGCTGCAGTTCTATGATAACTCTTCCGGGGGGGATCGCAGATCCCATTTCGAGCAGATCTTCACCCGTGCCGTGGATGCGGGCGGCAACGCCCTCGCAACGCTCGATTTCGCCACCCAGGCACAGAACAAGCTCCGGGCGCTCGGCGACGACACCGAAAGTCTCATCATCGATTCGCTGCGACAGGACCTCGACTATCGCAACCGCCTCATTGAGATCTTCGGGCGGCCTTACACGGGCCAGATCGGCTTCGGCAAAGCCTACCCCGAAGGCTATGAGGGTCCGGACACGATGCTTTACGCCTATCTCGACAAAACCAAGATCGACCAAATCGTGCCTAGCAACGCCAGCACCGCCCCCGAAGTGGTGACCTTCACCACCATCAACAACAAGGCCACAGGGATGATGAGCGACCCGATGGTGATCAGCATCTACAACAAAGCAAGCTCTTCGAGCATCGGCACGGACTTCGCAACTCTGGTCGGTAACAGTTTGTACGGACCAGAGACCGCCTCGGCCCCCTTTACTGCGCTCTATAACACCGCCTCAAAATACGGATTCCAAGCGCCGGCGGACGGCAGTTGGGGCCAGCGCACCAGCTACGGCCGGGCTCAAACCGCCCTCGGTGAAATGCTCACTGCGGAGATCGCCCTCGACGCGGCGATCAGTGACTATATCGGCTTCCTGCAGGATTTCGAGCAGAAGTTGCGCAATCTCCAGAGCGAGTTGGAGCTGTTCATGGCGAAGGACACATTGGACTGGGCGATCTTTGGTGTCCGCGCAGGGGTCAATGCAGCAATCATTGCCATTGATGCGACCGTCACAATCATCCAAACAGTTGAGGATTTCGCAAAGGTTACCATGGCGACTGTTATTCACGGAACACCACGTGTCGTGGGTGTCGCCAACGATGTCACCTCCATTGCGCGAGGTATCGCCTATGCCGGCCAGATGTCCGCGCAGGGGGTCGGCAATGTATCAAAAAACATCGCCGAGATCGCCAAAGATGTCTTGGGATTTGCTCGCGATGAAGTCATCGACGGGCTGGAGCTAGGGAAAGGGTATATTGATGAGATCAACACGATCCAGGGTCTCGTCGCCGAATTGGAGTATCACTCTGGCGCTGACCAACCAATGCGGGATGCCATCGGCATGGCCACGCAGGAATTGGAACTGAAGCGGCAGGAATACACCACCGCGCTCGCGGAGGGCTTCCGCCTGCTGAAGGAACGTGAGGCCTTCAACAAGGTGCTCGCCGCCAAATCGCAGAAGAACCGCTATCAGGACATGATCTTCCGGCTCTCGCGCAACGAGGCGATGAGCAAATACCAGAGTTCATTTACCGCTGCCGCACGTTACACCTGGCTGGCCGCGCGGGCCTATGATTACGAGACCAGTCTTGATCCGGGCCATCCGGCGGCACCGGGTGCGCTGCTGGACAGGATCGTAAAGGAACGTCAACTCGGCCAGTGGAGCGATGGTGAGCCACAGCCGGGTCATGGTGGCCTGGCCGAGATCCTCGCCCAACTCAAGGGCAACTTCGAGGTGCTCAAGGGGCAGCTCGGAATCAACAACCCGCAACCGGAGACCGAAAAAATCTCGCTGCGCCGCGAATTCTTCCGCATCGGGGCCGCCGGCGCAGGCGCCAGCGATGCCCGCTGGAAAGATGTGCTCAAGGTACGGATCGTGCCGGACTTGAACCGGATGCCGGAGTTCGTCCGTCACTGCCGGCCGTTTGCGACCGGGGTGCAGCCGGGAATCGTCATCCGCTTCGGTAGCTGCATCGACCCCGGGCGCAACTTCTTCGGCCTGCCACTGGCACCGGGCGACCACAACTACAGCAGTGCCAATTTCGCCACCAAGATCCAAAGTTTCGGGGTCTGGTTGGATAATTACAATGCGGCCGGGCTCTCGACCTCGCCGCGCGCCTATCTGGTCCCGGTGGGCAACGATTACCTGCGGACCTCCACTTCGACGCTGCCGGTCACCCGGCAATGGAGCGTGGTGGAACAGCGCATCCCGACGCCCTTCACGATCAACCAGAGCAACCTGACCTCGCCGGGTTACATCCCGTCACTCGACGGCGTCGATGGAGTCTTCGGCGAATTGCGTCGGCATGGCGATTTCCGCATGTATCATGACGAGGGCGGTGAGGTGGACGACAGCGAGACGATCTCAAACTCCCGCCTGATCAGTCGCTCGGTGTGGAACTCCGAGTGGCTGCTCATCATCCCCGGCGCCAATCTCCATACCGATCCCGCGACGGGCTTGGCGCAACTCGCCAACACGATAACCGACATCAAACTGTATTTCCTGACATACTCCCACCAGGGGGAATAGCTGAACCCGCAGATGCAGACCCACAGCCAAATTCATCCGATGAAACCGATTCACACCCTTCTTGCTGGCGCAGTGCTCAGCGCTCTCTTTGCCAGCAGCCCGGCGGCCCGCGCCGTGGGCTTCACCGAACCGGACGTGCTTTTCTACGGTGCGGTGCGCAAGTCAGGCGGCGGCCAGACAGTCCTGCTGCAGTCCGGAAAATTGGAAATGACGTTCGTCAACCAATCTGATCCGGCCAACCGCGTCGTCGTCAAAACGGATTTGTATCCGGTCGGGAACGGATCGACCAAGCCCTATTCCTATGCCGTGAGAATCCCGCTGGCCTACCTGCCAGAGGCACCCCGGATCGATGCTTTTCTCGCAGTCAGCACGCTGCCCACTTCGTTCAAAATCGAAGGGATTTCGGTGGATGGAATCCCGGCGACCCTGCCGGACGGGAGCAAGGAGTTCTACGGACTGAGCTTTGCCAGCCGCGCGGGCGACAACCGTCTCGATCTGCTGGTGGCGGGTGACAGCACCGACGGCGATCACGACAGCCTGCCCGACTGGTGGGAGCGCCTGTTCGGACTCGACGCCACTCTCGCCGATGCCGACGACGACTTCGACACCGACGGATGGAGCAATCTCGAGGAGTTTCGTCGAGGCAGCAACCCGACAGTGGACAACCGCGACCCGCAGTTGGTGACCGCTGAGATCGTGGTGCCGGAGTCGGGCGAAGCCGGGGTTTGCCTGCAGGTCCTGGATTCCGACACTCAGAGCAACGGAATCAACCTCACGTTCGCGGCCGGCGCGGACAGTGGTTTCCAGCTCAAGTTGGATGGGGCTCCGCTGGCGTCGAATGGGTTGTGGTTTCCACTCAGCGAGCTGCAATCCGGCAGGCTGACCATCGCCCACACCGACCGCTCGCGGCATACCTCGGTGTTACCGGTTAGTTGGAACGATGGTGGAACCGAGTTCTCGGGCCTGGTGCAGGTGCGGGTGGTCTCGGCTAGCGCCGGGGACGGCAGCGAAGCCGTTGTCTGGCTGGACGGGCTTGACCTTCCGGCAGCCGGAAACCGCGTCGGCAATTGGCAGGATCGCTCGGGTAATGCCCGCCATGCCACCCAGCCGCTCGCCGACTATCAACCGGTGGTGACCGGTCATTCGGCGGACTTTTCCGCGGGAACCTCGGCGCATCTGTTTTTCCTGGACTCCGCCCTGCCGCCGGGTGATCACACGGTCCTTGCCGCCTATTCCGCAGCCGCTTCCGCCGATGCTCCGCAAACCCTGATCTCCACCAACCGCGGTTACCTGCAACTCGCCGCCACCACCCAGCCGGTCTCCTACCCCGGCGCTCCAATCTACCAAATGGATGGGGCCGCCATCCACGGCTATGAAAACGCCACCGGCGCCACGACCATCTCGATTTTCCGCCGCCAGGCGAGCCTCCTGCAAAACATCCTCGGCCTCTCCTACGATGGCCACGCGACCGCCTCCACGGTGATGGGTCCCGTCCTGCCGACGCTCGGCGCGCGGCGTGCGGCGGTCCCGGACGAGGGGGGGAATCCGATCGATCAAGCCTTCGCTGGCCAGCTTCACGAGCTACTGGTTTTTTTCAGGGCCCTGCCCGAACAGAAACTTCGCGGCGTCAATGATTATCTGCAATCCAAGTGGAATGGCGCGGTGATTTGGGACTTCAGTGCCGAACTCAAAGACCTCGATCTAACATCCGGAACGGGTTCCCGGCGCAGCATCATCCGCGGCGGATTTGGCAATGACCGGCTGAGCGGTGGTGCGGGTGACGACACGCTCTCCGGCGGAGCCGGTGATGATATTCTAACCGGTTCTGCCGGCAGCGATCGCTTCGTCTTCGGTGGCGTCGATACCGGGCGCGACCGGATCACCGACTTCGATCCACAGCAAGACATTATCGACCTGTCGGCGCCGTTCTGGGGCATGACCGGAGACGCGCGGAACTTCATTGCCGTCCGCCTTGACACCAATTACACCACCGCCGTTCCCACCCTCGACAGCACGCTCATCGTCACTCATTCCGATGGCAGCAAGCGGGAGATTGTGCTGCAAAACACGGTCATCGGGGCCACCCAACTGATCAGCCTCATCGTGGAGGGGCACCTCCGCATGGGCGGGCTGAGCATTCCCACAACCGTGCAGCTCGCGATCGCCGCCGGCTCCCCCGCCGGACCGCTGAGTGAGGCCATGGCCCAACCGTTCACCGTCAACGTAACCCGCAGCGGTGCCGGCGTGCCCGCCGCACTCGACGTACCGCTTGGATTTTTCGAAAGCGAGTTCGGCGGCCGCTTCGTGGTGGATGGCGCGACTTCGAACGCAGGCCGCCGCGCCGTGGTGAGTTTCGCGCGGGGCGAAACCAGTAAAACTCTGAATGTCCATCCCGTGCCCGATCTTGAAACCGCCGGTTTGTCTAACGTGCAAGTCACGGTGCTTCCGCAGTTCAAGTATTCGGTCGGGGGCGTGCCTGTCGAGCAGACGGTAAGCGACAATCCGCTGGTCTGGCTGGAAGTCACCCAGCCGAACGCCATTGAAAATCCACTCCAGTCCGCCTGCGTCGTCGTGCACCGCAATGGCAGCACCACCCGGAGCCTCGTTGTCGATTTCCAACTAGGCGGCACTGCGGTCAATGGCGTCCACATCCAGTCTGTTCCGGGTAGCATCACCCTCTCCGCGGGTCAGAGTTTCCGCGAAGTTCAATTCGCCGCCCGTGCCGCTGGTCTGAGCGACGGCCCCAAGGTGCTGCTTGTTCGGCTCTCCTCGCGCGATCACTACCTGTTAGGCAACCCGCACGAAGGACTGGTCTATGTTGGCAACACTGCGGCGGAGACTGCCGGTGCGGGCTTTGACCGCTGGCTCCAGACGTCTACGCATGGCACGATCTCGTCACTGGCAGATCTTGAGAGAATCTCATCGGCAAGAATGGCCGAGTATCTCCAGGCCTACGCTTTCGGCTTGGACTCGGTGGATGACTTGGGCAAAAACCGCGTCACTTTCCGCATTGTCGGTGGTCGCCCGGAGCTGTCGGTTCCCAGCCAACTCAAGGCCGCCGATCTCCGCTGGGGGGTCCAGTCCTCGGCTGGACTGAATCAGTGGCTTGAGGCAGGAGGGTTCTCTCAAGTGGCCGACGCCAACGGACTGAAACTCCTTGGTCAGCCGCTGGCGGGTGATGAGCGGAGCCGGTTCTATCGCCTCAACCTGAGTCTCGACCCCGGCCAACTCGCTGGCAGCAATATCGCGACGATGACTGGAACGGCGGAGTATGGCATGGTTGGCAACGCCACCTGGCACACCGACCAGGCCACCGGCAACCTGGTGGGCTCGGGCGGCAGTTCCGGCGACACCAGCCGCCTGATCGCCAAGCTCAGCGGGCCGCAGACGGTCGATTTCGAAATGGCGATCGACGGCGGTGACTGGAACGACTCGCTGGTCTTCTATATCGACGGTGTTAGACAAGGCGGGACTGCTGGCGACGGGATCAGGTTCCGGAACACATGGTCGACTCCGGGCCAGCATCTGCTGATGTGGGAATTCACCCGCAGCTCGGGCAACGCGGTGATTAGAAATCTGGCACAATGAATTCTCCAACATGGAGACTGGCCAGGAAGCCGGCGGC
>JAIPKB010000103.1 GCA_021733795.1 Akkermansiaceae bacterium
TCCGCCAGGCGGCGGTGGCGGCCATCAGTCCGGTGGACGCCGGCCTGCCATCGGCCCGCATTGCCGTGACGGTCCGGCGCGCTTGGACCCAAAAGAAAAACCCGGGCGAGGAGAAATCCCACACCCGCTTCTTCCTTTCGAGCCTCTCATTGGATGATCCGGTCCGGGCCGCCGACGCAGTGCGCGGCCATTGGGGCATTGAAAACCGCAACCATCACAAAAAGGACACCTGCGCCTGGCGGGAGGATGACCACTACCACCGCCGTCCCCGTGCGGCGCTCAACCTGGCACTCACCCGCAACGCGCTGCTGGCCACCATTCCATTCGAGTCCGGCCAGGCCCTCGCCCGCTTTTTCGAACGCTACGACCGCCACCCGGCCCAAGCCCTCCAACTCACCCTTTACTCCCGCCCCTTCCCATGACCCTTCCAGCCAAACTCCCTGAGGCAGTCCTACCCCGGAATGAGACACCGTCAAGAAAAAGTTGCGATAAGCTCTCTGTCACATTCTCAGTTCTGGGCGGTTCCATTGACCGGCGCGTTGTGACCAACGCGGCCACTGTGGGTGACTTGCCGGCATTTGCGGTTGATGGGCAACGTGGACAATAAGGTCCACGCTCCTTATGGTTGATTGGCGATCATTCGTGGTTTTGATTTTTCCACTTTGTGCAACCTATTCAAATCAGTGGTTTTCGTTGCGCGAAAAAACGCAGAGGCTGCGGGAGCCTCTGCGTTGGTTGATTTACGGATAAAGGAGCCGTGAGGCCTATTTGACCTTCACGGTGATTGCCTTCTTGGCTTCCATTTTGACGCCTTTGACGTCTTTGAGGGCTGCCATGGCCTTTTCGGAGTCCTGGCCGGCACCTTGGAGTTTCTTGAAGGCCCCCGGGGTTTCCATGATCTTGCCCATGTCCATTTCGGCGAGGGTGATGGTGTTGCCATCGACGTGGGTGGCATTGGTTTCGGCGATGCCAGCGGGGATGACCAGCTTGAGGGAGATCTTCATGTCGGCCATCATGCCCTTCATCATGGCTTCCATCTGGGCGGCCTGCGGGTCGTCACCGCCCTCTTCAGCAGCCTCTTCCTTGTCTTCCTTGGCGACCTTTTCATCATCGGGATTGGTGATGGTGAGGACGTTGTCAACGTATTTGAAGGTGGTCGGCTTCTTGTCGGCCTTCGGTTTGTCAGCTCCTGCGGGAGCGGGCATGCCATCGCCGAGGGCTTCACCCATGGCGTCGGTGGAATCGGTGAATTTCACCTTGTTGATATCGGCGAAGTGATAGGTGACGCGGGCGCCTTTCTTGCCGTCGGCGTCGATGGCTTCGGTTTTTTCGACGGTGACGCCTTCACCGAGTTTGGCGGCGCGTGCCTTGGCTTTGTCCGGGGACATGAGGTCCTTGAGGGGGTCCTTGGCGTCTTCACCGCCGCCGAGGCCGCCGAGGCCGCCGAGCATGGCGGACATCTGGGCACCGAAGACGGTTTCCTCGACGATGGTGCCACTACCGTCCTGGTTGAGGGTGATGGTGGTGTGTTGTTGGAGGCAGCTTGGCAGCACGAGGGCGGCGAGGGCGACGAATGGAAGCAGGATGCGTTTCATGGGGTCGATGTGGGGGTTGGTTGGTGAAGGGCAAGCGGAGTAGTTGGACGGGCCCGTCTGCAAAAATGGTGGATTACTCCGAATTTGCCGTTGCGTGCAGGTGCGAGCGGAGCAAGGATAGACCCCGAAGATGACGGATGCAACCCCGGCAGTGGAAATTGTGGATTTGGTGAAGGATTTTGCCACGTCTTTTCGTCGGCGCAAGCTGCGGGCGGTGGATGGGGTGTCGCTGCGGATCGGGGCGGGTGAGGTTTACGGATTGATCGGGCCGAATGGGTCGGGGAAATCGACGACGATGAAGGCGTTGCTTGGCTTGGTGGCCCCGACGGCGGGGACCTGTGCGATTTTCGGCCGGGATTCGCTGCGGGTGGACTCGCGTCAGGAGGTGGGTTTTTTGCCGGAAAACCCGTATTTTTACAAGCACCTGAGTGGGGCGGAGACGGTGCGGTTCTATGGGCGCTTGTGCGGGTTGAGCGGGCGGGTGTTGGAGGATCGGGTGGGGGAGATGCTGGCATTGGTGGACTTGGAAGAGGCGCGGGACCGGCGGGTGGGCGGGTATTCGAAGGGGATGTTGCAGCGGATCGGGCTGGCGCAGGCCCTGGTGCAGGAGCCGCGGTTGCTGATTTTGGACGAGCCGACGGCGGGGGTGGATCCGGTCGGGTCGCGGCAGATCCGGGATTTGATTTTCAAGTTGCGGGAGCGTGGGATCACGGTGTTTCTGTGTTCGCATTTGCTGGAGCAGGTGCAGGAGGTGTGTGACCGGGTGGGGATTATTTTCCAGGGGAAATTGGTGAAGGAGGGGCGGTTGGAGGACTTGATCTCGATCGAGGACCAGACGGAGGTGGTGCTGCGCGATGCCAGCCCGGAGTTGGTTGCGCGGATCGAGGAACTGGCGGTGACGGGCGGGGCGGAGTTGGTCCGCAGCGGTCGCCCGCGGACGACGCTGGAACGCTTGTTCCTGCGGGAGACGATGAAGGGAGGAAAGGACTCATGAGGCGGCCAGGGAAACAAGGGATAGGCTCGCACGGCGGGCGGGTGCTGGCGATCACGATGAATACCTTCACCCAGTTGGTGAGGATGAAGGTGTTTTATTTCCTGGTGGTGTTCGCACTGATCATGCTGGGGAGCAATTTTTTCGATCTGCCGCAGCACGGGTTGCCGGAGACCTTCGGGTTCAGCGTGCTGCGGGCGGTCATGAGCTGGTCGCTGGGGGCGATGACCCTGTTTTCGATGGTGCTGGCGATCGTGGCCACGGCGCTGCTGCTGCCGCGGGATGTGGAGGACCGCACGCTCTACACGATCCTGGCCAAGCCGGTGCCGCGGATCGACTATCTGGCGGGGAAATTGTTCGGGGTGTTGTTGTTGCTGGCGGTGTCGCTGGCGGTGATGGATCTGGTGATGTTGGGGGTGCTGCAGTTGCGGATGAGCCTGTTCATGGGGCAGGTGGAGGCGATGGAGGCGGCCGGTCAGGCGGCGGAGAAGGTGGCCCGGATGCGGGCGGAGCTGCTGGCAAACGGCCCGGATTGGTCGTTGCAGGGGGCGGTGGTGGCGGTGTTCCTGCGGGCGGCGATCATGGCGGTGCTGGCACTGTTCATCTCGACGTTTTCAACGAGCACGCTGTTTACCAGCATCGTGAGTTTCCTGGTCTATTTCCTGGGGTATTTCCAAGCCGACATGCGGGAGGCGTTTCTCCGCACGACGGGGGAGGGGCTCGGGGTGCTGGAACGCGGGGGGGCGCTGCTGCTTACCCTGGTGCTGCCGGATTTCCAGATGTTCAATGTGATCGATGCGGTGATCGAGGGCGCGGCGATGCCGCTGGCGGTGCTGGGGAAACTGGCAGTGGTGGCCGGGTTCCACTTGCTGTTCTATCTGCTGGCCTCGTGGTATGTGTTTGCCGGCAAGGAGGTCTAACATGATGAAACCCTGGCAACGACTCGGAGTGCTTGCGGCCGGCCTGCTGGCAGCGGGGGCACTGCGCCTGCCGGTGGAGGCCCGGTGGTCGGAGGAAATGCGGGCGGCCGGCCTGCTGCGGCAGGGCTTGCAGGTCGAGACCAAGGCGAAAATCGGGCAGACGTTTTACGCGGTGGCGCTCGGTGGGTTGCGGACGCTGGTGGCGACGTTTTTCAATCTCCGGACGATCGGTTGCTACGAGTCGCTCGACTGGGGCAAGATGGATGAGATCTATCAAACGATGGTGACGCTGGCCCCCCGCACCGGCGAGTATTGGATTGCCGGGGCGCATTCCCAGGCGATGAATGCCGCGTCGTATTACCGGAATGACACGTTTCTGGAGATGTCGCCGCTAGACCGGGAGGCGAACTGGCGGGCTGCGGTGCTGCGCGGGCGGGAATTCGCCGAGCAGGGGACTTTGAATGTGCCGGACGATTGGAAGCTCCAGGCCTTTCTCGGGTTGCTGCTGACGGACCGTCACAAATACCGGGTGTTCGGCGATCCGGATGCGACGTTTGAAGCGGCGGCCCGGGCCTATCGGGCGGGGGCGGATGCTCCGGACGCGCTGCCGTTCATGCGGCGCTTCGAGATGTATTCGCTGGCGCGGGTGGAATCCCGGCGCGGCGAGGCTCTGGAATTGGCACGCAAGCTCTATGCGGATCCCGCCAGCCGCAACCCGCTGCTGCAAAAGGTCTGTTTCGCCCTCGAAGTGTGGGCGAATCCCACGGTGGTGGATCCGCTGGCGTTGGCAGTGGAGGTTTTTGGCTCGGAACAGAGAGCCTACCGCGAACTTTCACAATATTGGTTGCACGGCGGGGCCGGGCTGCCGATGAACGGGGTGGCAATTGCCCTGGCTGGGCTCGAGGCCAAGTTGGACGTGCCGGCCGCCGAAAGCGTGCTCCAGCAATCGGTCTCCCGGGGGCGGGATGGGCAGGACTTGGAGGAGTAGAGTGGGCGGCCGGGCGCTGGCGGATTCCACGAAATCCGCAGAATCCCGCAATTTCGCATCGCCTGAATACCCGGACCGTGCTACCATCCGCGCGGATGTTTGAAGTCAGACAAAAACCGGAGATGGTCGAGCGTGCGCTGGTAGTGCGGTTTTTCTTTGATCCACGAGACGTCGACGAGGCCGAGTCGCTGCTTGAGGAACTCGGCGAGCTGGTGCGCACCCTGAATATCGAGGTGGTGGAGACCGTGCTCGCCCGCAGCCGTGAGATGCACAAGAAACTGCTCTGCGGCACCGGCAAGGCCGCCGAAGTGGTCGAGCTGGCCCGCGCCCATGAGTGCGATGTGATCGTGATCGACAACGGGTTGGCCCCGTCCCAGCAGCGCGAGTGGGAAAGATTGGCGGACTGCTGCGTGATCGACCGCGAGGAGGTGATTCTCGATATTTTTGCGAAGCGGGCCAAGACCAAGGAGGCCCGGTTGCAGGTGGATCTGGCCCGGATGCAATACGCACTGCCGCGGTTGGCCCGGATGTGGGGGCATCTTGACCGTGAATCCGGCGGTTCCGGCGGTGATGGGGGAGGGGGAGCCTCCCGCGGGATGGGCGAAAAACAAATCGAAGTGGACCGCCGCCTGGCGCACATGACGATCGACCGCGCCAAACGCGAGCTGGAATTGGTCCGCAAGCAGCGCAAGACCCAACGCAAGGAGCGCGAGCGGTTGGAAACCCCGCACGCCGCGATCGTTGGCTACACCAATGCCGGTAAATCCACCCTGCTCAATCAATTGAGCGGCTCGGAGGTGATGGCCAAGGACATGCTCTTCGCCACGCTGGACACCACCACCCGCCGGATCGAACTGCCGGATGGCCAGCCGCTGTTGCTGACCGACACCGTGGGGTTTATCCGCGATTTGCCGCACCGGTTGGTGGAGGCGTTCAAAGCCACCCTGGAGGAGGCGGTGCTCGCGGATTTCCTGATCCATGTCAACGATGCCACGGCCCCGGAGATCGAGCAGTTTCATGAGACCACGCTGGCCGTGCTCAAAGAGTTGGGAGCGGATGACAAGCCGATGATTTCGGTGCTCAACAAGATCGATCTGGTGACCGATCCGGAACGCCTGGCCGAGTTGCGGCGGCGGTTTCCGGGGGCGATCCACATTGCTGCGGCCACCGGCATCGGAATGGACGAGCTGCGGAAGGCGTGCTGCGTCCAGCTTGCTGCCCGGGTGCGTCGGAAAACCTATCGCATTCCCCAAAGCCGCGCGGATTTGGTCAGCCTGCTCCACCGGGAGGCGAAGGTCTTGTCAACGACCTACGAGGACGAGGATGTCATCGTGGGAGCGGTGGTGCCGACTGCGCTTGCGGGGCGGCTTGAAGGATTCGTCCAAGCGCGGCCGTAATGCCCCCGTTGTTACTCACGATGTTGAAACTCTGCCTCAGCCTGTTTGTTGGACTTACCTCGATGGTGGCGGCCCAGACGGCGCCGCCTTCGGCCACGCCGTCCGTGCCTCCCGCAGCCCCGGTCAAACGCGCGCTGCCGATTGGCGGCGACGAGGATCCATTGCCGCCGGGAAATCCGCCCGCCCCCGCCCTGGTGCCGCCGCCAGTGGTCAAGCGGGCGCTGCCGCTGGAGGATAACCCGGTTGCCCCGCCGCCGCCGGTCAAACCCATCGCGCCACCGCCGGAGGTGCCCGTCACGCCGCCGGAGATCCAGCCGATCCGGGCGGCCCTGCCGGTGACGGGTGATGAGGCAGACATCAAGATCAAACCGGCGGCCCCCCAGGTGGCGGAAAATGTCAAACCGCAGGGGGAGGACGCGGTCCGCTTGCAGATTTTCCTGGATGATGCGAAGTTTGGTCCCGGGGTGATCGACGGCAAACCGGGGCGGTTCACCGAGTTGGCGGTGCGTTCCTGGAACGAGGTCAACGGACGGCCGTTGGATGACTGGATCGCAGTGGTCGCCGCCGCCCGCAAGGCCGTGCCGAATCCCTTTGCGGTGGCGGTGGTGCCGGGCTGGGTGAAGGACTGGGTGAATCCGGAGGTGCCGTTCACTGATCGCAAGGCGCAGGCCAAACTCAAGCAGATGTGCTATCGCAGCGTGGCGGAGCTGGTGGCCGAGCGCTACCACTCTGAGGTGGACTATCTGACATCACTCAACAACAGCCGGAAAATCAACAACCTCAAGGCGGGGGATGCCGTCATTGTGCCGAATGTGCAGGCCTTCCTGATGGAGGACATCACGGGCAAGGCCTATCAGGCGGACGAGGCGCTCAGCCGGCGGCATGTGGTGGTGGACACCCGGATCAATCAACTGCGCGTTTTCGAGGCCGATCCGGTCGCGCTGATCGTGGCGGACCCGGCCGCTACTGCCCGTCTGATGGCGGGTGCCGAGGAGGCCCCCGCCCCGGTGGTGGCCAACCGCGGGTTGATCGCGTCGTTTCCCATCACTCCGGGCAAGCCGCAATTCATCAAGCTCGGCACCTGGGAAATCCGGAGCTGCGTGGAACTGCCGGTCTGGCGCTACGACCAGCAGTTGCTCGATACCGGCAAGCGCAGCGACGACGCCCTGATCATCCCGCCGGGTCCTAACAGCCCTGTCGGGGTCATCTGGAACGGCACCAGCCGTCCCGGGATCGGCCTGCATGGAACCTCCGATCCGGAAACGATCGGCCGCGCCCGCAGCGCCGGCTGCATCCGTCTGGCCAACTGGGACGCCATCCGCCTGCCCACCCTGATCCGACCGGGAGCCACCGTCGAAATCCGCTGAAGTTTCCAGATTTCATATTTCAGTTTCCATATTTCATATTTCATATTTCAGATTTCAGATTTCATATTTCAAATCCAGCCATGACCCGAATCGGTAAATTCACGTTGCGTCTGGGCCTCTATGGGGTGGTGTTTCTCTATCTGATCTGCGACCTCCATTTCTGCAAGGGGCCGCTCAGCCGCCAGTTCCGGAGCGGAGATCCCAATACTCCCGAAGCGATCGCCCGGGCGCGGGAGTTGGGGGTCGTGGCCGTGGTCTACGGCAATCCGATCAAGCGCAGTCAGCTCCAGCGTGCGGTGGTCGAACGCCTCTGGCTCGAGGGCCGGAGCGAGGCCGACCTGAATCCGGAACTGCGGAAAATGGTCCGTTATGCCGCGCTCGATGACCTGATCGACCACGACCTGCTGCGAATGAAGGTCAAGGTGAATGCAGAGGCATTCAAACTCACCGAGGAGGAGATGGACGGGCGGTTCCGCCGCTTTACCGAACGTTTCGCCACCAAGGAGGAGTTGGCTGCGGCACTGGAGGCGCAGGGGGGCGGCAGTGAAGACGACCTGCGCGAGCGGTTGGCCGCCCGGATCCAGCAGGAGAAATACGTCGAATCCCGGATTGGACCCAAAACCGTGGTGACCGATGAAGATGCGCGGAAGTGGTTCGATGAACATCGGGACGAACTGAAAACTCCCGAGCGGATCGAGGTGAGGCAGGTGTTTCTAGCCACCTTGGACCGGCCCGCCGACGAGGCGAAGACGGTCCTCGAAACGGCGCTGGCTGCATTGCAGGACAAATCCCGGGATTTTGCCACGCTGGCCCGTGAGTTGAGTGAGGACTCCGCCAGCAAGGAGCGCGGCGGCGCGTTGGGTTGGATGACCCGCAGCCGGCTGCCGGCGGACTTCGCCGAACCGGTGTTTGCACTGTCGCCGGGCGAACCCGCGCTGGTCCGCACCAAACTGGGCTGGCATCTGGTGGAGGTCACCGGTCGCAAGCCGGAAGAGGCGCGGGATTTTGAAACGGCCAAGCCCGAGATCATCGCGGCGCTGGCGGCGCTGGCCCGCCGCCAGATGATCACCGACTTCCGCAATGAGCTGCGCAAGATGGAATCGCGGGCGATCACGATCTATCGCGACGTGGTGGAAGAAGGGCTGGAAAAACCGGCTCGGTAGGGTCACGACTCGGTAAATTACCTCGGCTTGCTCGACGGCACGGCTTTTTTGAGGTCAAACGCTGGATTCTGTCAGTAGTGTTTGCTCTTCCACTCATCCATCCGATCCAGCGCCTCAAACTCACAGATGGTGCCCGTCTCTACCAGCGCGTTGAGCGCACTGAACGCGGTGGAACGGGAATCCGCGGCTTCGGCCAAGGATAAAAGCTCGGCGGTGATCGCATCATCCAGCGCCCCGTCACGCCTGGAGAAATACGCGTGGAGGAAATTCGCAGCGTGCCGACTCTCGATGGACTTCGACTTCTTGAGCGCCTTCCGGGCCATGTCCACCACCTGCGGCAAGTCCACCACCCCGCCCACCTCGCCCAGTATCTCGAAAGCCAGGCCCCGCCTGGTGCCGCCGAATGAATCGCGCGGGCGCTTGAACTGGAAACATGCCAGCGCAAAATCGTGCAACTCCTGGAGAACCCGCAGCATTGGTTGCTGCTCCGCTGTCGCGTCGGTGGTCCGGTCAAATCCTGAAGGCCGTGGGCAGTTGGTGCTCCCAAGCTCCCCGCCACACTGGGATGCCAGATCTATGAGGCTCTCCATGAGCGCCTCTTCCGCGGTCCTTCGGCCCGTCACGCCGGAAATCCGCAGCGCCCGGATGAAGTCGAGCACCTGCCGCACCTTCAGCGGATCCGCCACGAGTTCATGGGAAAAGTGCCTCGCCCCCCACGCGGCGATTGTCAACGGATAATCCTGCTTTGTGGGCAGCTCCAGCGCTCTCCACAAGTCTTTCATCAAGAGTTCGAATTTGCGTCGCATGGTGTGAACCCGGACGATGAGCGCGCAATGTGCGGATTTCAAGCCCTTTGCGCGAGATCATAGTCAGCTTCCGGAAAACTCCCGTGGTCGAGGCCTTCTCCTTGACGTTGAGCCGGAGGTGGACAGGTTTCGGGGTCGGGGAGGTGGCCGGAATCCGCTGGGGACGCCCGCACCAGTGGGGGCTCATGTCCAGACGTCGATTTTCCCGCACTTCCCCCTTGACCGCTGGTGGAATCCGGCATCTTCTCGCGGGGCGCATTAATCCAACCCCATCCGCGCCCATGACCCACTTCATTTCGCGATCTCTTGTGCTGGCAGCGGCTCTCTGCTGCGGAACGGCCCACGCTCAGTTGGCTGTTTCCCTCGAGCTCTCCAAGAACCAATATTTGTCCGGGGAACCAGTGATCGCCACCGTCTCCATCACCAACCATGCCGGACGCGACATCGAGTTCCAGGGGTATTTGCAACGCCCCTGGCTGGATTTCGCGCTGACCAACTCCCGTGGCGAGCCCGTAACTCCCACCGGGGCTGGAATATTCGGCAAGGTGAAGCTCGGGGCGGGCCAAACCCTGAACCGGCAGGTCAACCTCTCCTCCATGTTCCAACTCACCGATCAGGGAAACTACGGCGTCTCCGCCACCGTCCGGATGCCGGGTGTCGATGCCGATACCACGGTCAGCAACCGGGTGATCTACACGGTCAGCCCGGGGCGGCCCTACTGGTCCCAGAAGGTCGGCGCCGGCCGGGCAGGCAAGCTGCGTGAGTTCCGCTTGCTCGATTTCAGCGGCGACCTCAAGTCCCAGCTCTACGTCCAGGTCCTGGATGGGCGGACCGGTTTGCCCGTGCGTACGTTCACGCTTGGCGAGGTCCTGCTGGTGCGCAAGCCCAGCGCCACCGTGGACCGCCGCCAGCGGATGCATGTGCTGTTCCTCGCCACCCCCTCGGCCTGGCTTCACTGCCAAATCGATACGGATGGCCGCCTCGTCAGCCGGGATATCCACAAGCGCGGCCCCAGTGGAGACCCCTACCTGGTCACCTCCGCCAAAGGCGAGGTCACCGTTGGCAACAGCGTGCTCTACGACCCCAAGGCCGCCGCCGCGAAGCGGGCAAAATTCCGAAAACTATCCGAGCGACCGGCCATCACCTATTGAATTCGTTCCAACGGAAGTGATTATTATTAACTTTTCTGAAGTTTTCCCTTTACAAAAATCAAAAATTAATCAAATTTGGGGCTGTCGCCCACCCTCAACGCACATGAAAGCTATTTTCGTACATTTTCTTGCTTTGTTCGTAGTTGCGCTAGCCCCTGTTGCGAGTGCGGCCCGGTTCAGTACCGTCGTGATTGATCCGGGGCATGGGGGGCATGATAAAGGCGGGCAGTGGGGACAGGTTTACGAGAAGCATCTGGCCCTTGATACCGCGACCCGGCTGGAGGGATATCTCAAACAGCGGGGGATCCGGACGGTGATGACCCGGCGGAGCGACTATTTTGTGACGCTGCCCGGTCGCGTCGCCATCGGCAAACGGTTTCGCAACGCCATTTTCGTGTCGGTGCACTACAACTACACTTGGAAGCCGGATGTGAGCGGCTTGGAAACCTTCTATCACAACAGCAACAGCTACGGCCTTGCGCAGTGCGTCCATCAAGGGATGCTCAAGCGGGTGAACTGCACCAACCGCGGGGTCAAGTTCGCCCGCTATTACGTCATTCGCAACACCTCGATCCCCGCCATTCTCGTCGAATGCGGGTTTGTCAGCAACGCCACCGAGCGCAGCCGCATGAAGAGCGCCTGGTATCGTGACGCGCTGGCGCGCGGCATTGCCGAGGGCATTCTACGCTACCGCGGTTGAGGTGGTGGATTTCCGTTGCCTTGTCGCGGTTGCGGTCTATCATGCCGCCCGCATGACCCGTTTATTCTCCACCTTGCTGCCGTTATTGCTACCGGTCGTTTTCGTCGCCCACGCCGCGGCCGCCGATGCTCCGTCCGGAGTTTATAAATCCGTGCTCCGAATCGAGGTGGCCACCCAGAACCCGGACTACCGCACGCCGTGGAACGCGGGGCGCTTCAGTGGCGGCATTGGGACCGGCTTCATTATCGGCAAGAACCGCATTCTGACCAACGCCCATGTCGTTTCCAACGCGCGGCGGATTCTCATCAACGTCCACGGCAGCCCCAAGAAATATCCGGCGAAGGTGGATTTCATCGCCCACGATTGCGATCTGGCGCTGCTTTCGGTGCAGGACTTCTCGGATTTTGAAACGTTTCCGGTGTTGTCGTTCGATGGAATTCCGGTGCTGGAGTCGCAGGTCCGGGTGATCGGCTATCCGATCGGCGGCGACCGCCTGTCGGTGACCCGCGGGGTGGTCTCGCGGATCGACTTTCAGGCCTATTCCCACTCGCGGGCGGATTCCCACCTGATCATCCAGATTGATGCGGCGATCAACCCGGGCAACTCCGGTGGTCCCGTGGTCCAGGATGACAAGGTCGTGGGGGTGGCCTTTCAAGGGTTGCGGCAGGCGGACAACACCGGCTACATCATTCCGACGCCGGTCATCAAACGGTTCCTCCAGGACATTGAGGATGGGATCTATAACGAATATGTGGAGCTGGGGATTTCCGAGTTTCCATTGTTCAACCCGGCCATGCGTCAAGCGTTGAACCTGCCTCAGGACGATACCGGCGTGCTGGTCATCAAAGTCACTCCCACCAGTTCCGCCGATGGCATCCTCAAGGCGGGCGACATCCTCATGGCGATCGACGGGAAGCCGGTTGACAGCGCGGGCATGGTGACCCTCGACGGCGAAAATGTCAGATTCCATGAAATCATCGAGCGCAAGTTCACGGGTGACCAGCTCGCCGTGCGGTTCCTCCGCGATGGCGGTTGGAATGACGTTCAGATCACACTCAAGCCGCTTCACTGGAGCCGGATGTATGCCATCGATTATGAAAGCAAGCCGCGGTTCATCGTGTTTGCCGGACTGGTGTTCCAGCCGCTTGATACCAATCTGTATGCGAGCGCGAAGTTTGATGACGTGAACGTGCGGCGGTTCTACGCCGACTATGTTTCCGAGGGGATTTTCCAGAAACGCGAGGATATTGTGGTGCTCACCCGGGTGGAGAGTGATCCGTTGACCAGCCAGCTCAAGGAGTTTGCCGGGTTTGCGGTGGACAAGATCAACGGGGTCGAGGTGCGGAGCCTCAAGCAGGCCAACGAACTGCTCTATCCGAAAGAGGCACCGGAGTTTCACGTCATCGAGTTGTTCGGTGCCAACCGCCCGATTGTCATTCCCTCCGCGGTGGTCAAGGAGGCGAACGAGCGGGTCGCCAAGAGCGGCGGCATCAGCCAGCTCAACAACCTGGAACCCTGACGATGGCCCGCGCCGGCATCGCCCTCGGGACCAATCTCGGTGACCGGCTCGCCCACCTCCGCACGGCGCGCGACCGGCTCGTGAGCGGATCTCCGGATCCGGCGTCGCTGCTACAGGCACCGGTCTATCAAACCGCTCCGGTCGCTTGCCCGGACGGTTCTCCGGATTTTTACAATACGGTGATCGAGCTTGAAATTGATCTTTCACCGCTGGAATTGCTCCGTGAAACCCAGGTGATCGAGTGTCAGCTTGGGCGGCCTGCCGGGGCACCGCGCAACGCTCCCCGGGTGATCGATGTGGACCTGCTGTATCTGGGGATGGAGCGCTTGGATTCGGAGCTGCTGACTCTGCCTCACCCGCGCCTTGGCCGGCGGCGGTTCGTGCTCCAGCCGCTCGCGGAGATCCGGCCGTTGCTCGTGCTTCCCGGCCACCCCGGCACCATCGCCGCGCGCCTGCGGGAACTCGACTCCAGCGAACCGCCGCTCACGTTGGTGACGGCCGGTTGGTGATGCGGGAGGGCGGCAGGTGGTAATGGTTGCTGGCTTTACGAACTCTTTACAATTTTCGGCTTGGTTCACATACGGACTTTACAATGGCGGACAAGGATGAGCGCGAACCTCAACCCCATTCAGCCATGAAACGAACCATTCTCTTGTTATTGCCAGTCATCGCCCTAGCGGCCACCGGAGCCGATGGCGACCGGAAATCCAGAGAAGAAAAACTCGGTGAATTGTGGCAGGAAGCGCTGGACAAGGGGTCCGGCGGCGAGACGGCGGAAGCCATGCTGTTGGCCAGTCGCTACGTGAAGGAGGGCGGTGACGCCTATCTGGCCACCCTCCAGGCGGCGTGGCTCAACTACAACGAAAAAAAATTCGATGATGCGACCAAGCATTACACCAGCGCCGCCCGCTTGCAGCCGGGGGCGGTCAGTCCAAGGCTGGGGCTGCTCAATATTGCCGACGCCAAGTCCGATGTGGCCGGCGCGTTGAAGGCGGGGGAACTGGTGCTGGCGGTGGAGCCGACCAATTACCGGGCTTTGTATGCGGTGGCGTGGGGCTCGTTCCAGGCGAAAAAATACAGTGCGGCGGCAAGCGCCTACCGGCGGATTCTGAGCCTCTATCCGGAGGACAAGGGAGCACTCAGCGGGACGGCGTGGGCGGCCTACTATCAAGGCCAGAAAACCGGGGCCAAACAGATTTTCCGCAAGTTGATTAGCATCGATCCGGACTATCAATACGCCCGGCAGGGGCTGGAGGCCTGCGGCTACTGAAATCCCCAGCTTCATTTGAACCATGGATCCCAACCCGACCCGACTGGACGACCTGATGCTCAATGACCGGGGATTTGTCTTCGATCCGAACACGGGCGAGAGCTATCAGCTCAGCACCACCGGCCTGGCTTGCCTGCGCAGCCTGCAACACGGAACCACGGCGGCGGGGGTGCTGGCCGGGATCCTGGAAGCACAGGAGGTCGATCCGCTCACCGCACGCTGGGATCTGGATGCGTTCTTTTGGGAAATCAAACAACTCGGCTGGCTATGAATCATCTGAGGATCGCAGTGAGCGGGTTGCACCGCGGCGAGAACCCTCAACCGGGCAGCTCGATTGTCTCGGCGATCCGGCTGGCATGGCCGGAGGCGACGGTGGTGGGACTGGTTTACAATGCCTATGAGAGCGGGATTTTCGCCGGAGATGGTCCGGATGTCTGCCATGCGATGCCCTATCCGACGGCGGGGCTCGGGAGCTACCTGGAGCGGCTGGCGCAGGTGCGGGCGGCGGTGGAATTCGACTGGTTGATCCCGACGTTGGACGCGGAGATCGCGGTGCTGGCCGGAGCCGGACCGCAGTTGGAGAAGTTGGGCGTCCGGATGATGCTGCCGGAGCGGGAACTGCTGGCCCGCTGCGGTAAGGCGGGACTGCCAAAGCTGGCTGACGAATGCGGCGTGGCGACCCCGGAGACCGCGGTGGCGCGGGATCTAGCCGAAGCGCTGGAACATGCGGGGCGGATCGGCTATCCGGTCTATCTGAAGGGCCCCTATTACGATGCGAGTTTGGTCTCGTCCCCGGCGTCGCTGGCGGCGGCTGGTGGGGCCATCCTCGCCGACTGGGGGACGCCGCTGATCGTGCAGGAGCCCGTGGCCGGAACTGAATTCAATGTGATGGGGTTGGGTGACGGGCGCGGCGGGATGCTGGGGCATTGTGCGGTGCGCAAGTTGATCATCAGTGACAAGGGCAAGGGCAATGGCTCGGTGGTGGTGAGTGACCGGAGGTTGGAGGAAATCACCGCGCGGGTGCTGAAACATACCCGATGGACCGGGCCGTTCGAACTGGAGTTTGTCCGCGCCCCGGAGGATGATCGATACCGGTTGCTGGAGATCAATCCGCGGTTTCCCGCCTGGGTGGGGTTTCCCGCTTTGCTGGGTGCCAACTATCCGGCGGCCTGGGTGGAGTGGATGACCACCGGCAAATGCCGCACCCTGCCCGTGCTCGAACCGGGGACGTTTTTCCTGCGGCACCAGATCGAAGTATGCGGCCGGATGGATCAGGTTTCCAGCCTGCTGGCCACGGCCCCCGAGCGAAATCCAATCAACAAGCTAACAAACAGAACGGCATGAACAAGCAGCCCTATGTGGCGCCGACGATCCGGCGCGTGTCCCAAGCCACCGCAAACCCCCAGCGACTGGGGCGGACGCCGGTGATGGAAGCAATCGACGGCGTGCCGGTGGCCGGCTTGCTGGGTGAGCATGGTGGTCCGTTGTTCGTGTTCTCGGAAGCCGCACTGCGGGCCAAAATCCGGGATGCGCGGCGGGCGTTTGCCGCGGTCTATCCGAAGACGACCTTCGCCTGGTCCTACAAGACGAACTATCTGAATGCGATCTGCCGGGTGTTCCACCAGGAAGGCTCGCTGGCCGAGGTGGTGTCCGGCTTCGAATATGAAAAGGCCCGGGCCAACGGAGTTCCCGGCTACCGGATCATTTTCAACGGGCCGCACAAGACTGCCGGCGAATTGCGGCGCGCCGTGGAGGAAGGGGCGATGATCCAAGTGGACAACCGCGACGAGGTGCTCGCACTGGCGAAGCTGGCCGATGAACTGGATCGGGAAATCAGGCTGGGAATCCGGGTGCATGTCGATACCGGGACCCATGCGGTGTGGAGCAAGTTCGGGTTTTGTGCCGAGGATGGGGAGGCGCTGCGGATGATCGAATGGATGACGGAAAACACCCGGCTGCGGGTGCGCGGGGTGCATTGTCACGTGGGAACCTTCATGTTGGATGCCGGGGCTTATGCCACGGCGGCGGACGCCGTGGTGCGGTTGGCGCTGGCGGCGGCGGAGGCCGGTTGCGGAACCGTGGAGTATCTCAACCTCGGGGGCGGTTTCGCTTCGCGGGCGAGGCTCCACGGCCAGTATCTGCCGCCGGAGCAGGCGACGCCCGGGTTCGATGACTACGCCCGCGAGCTTTGCGGGACGATCAAACGGCTCTGGCCGGAGGGGAGGGACCTGCCGGAGTTGTTGCTCGAAACCGGGCGCGCGCTGGTGGATGAGGCCGGGTATCTCCTGACCAAGGTGGTGGCGGTGAAACAACGGATGCTGGCGGGGGGCTGCCCCGCCCTTGCCGCCTATGGCAAAGGCGGCTCCAACGGAACGCTTGCCGCCTACGGCAAAGGCGGGCCAGTCAGTGGGGCGGGCGGAAACCGGCGCAATGCGGTGGTGTTGGATGCCGGGATTCAAATCCTATACACGACCGCATGGTATCAGCCGTCGGTCTATCCGGCGGCGGCACCCGCGGCCGGGATGCAACCGACCACGGTCTATGGCTGCCTGTGTATGAACATCGATGTGATTCGCGAGGAGGCGGCCCTGCCTGAAATGAATGTGGGCGATGCGGTGGTGATTCATCCGGTGGGAGCCTATAACATTACCCAGTCGATGCAGTTCATTTCCTATCGGCCTGCGGTGGTGATGATCGATCCGGCGGGGCGGGTGCATTTGATCCGGCGGCGGGAGGTGCTGGAGGATGTCTGCGGACCGGAGCAGGTGCCGGAATATCTGGCTGAAACCGGTGAAATCGCGGAGGAGGCGCGGGTTTCCGTGACATGATTCCGTTTCTCCAGGAATCCCGGGTGGGCGATGAGGAACCGGGATTTTCCCGGTCGCTGCTGGCGGCGATGCCGCGAACGTATGCCTTGGTGTTTTATTCGGCAGACGCACGGTTTGGGTGGGCGCTGCTGGGGATGAGTTTGTTGGTTCCGTGGGCCGGTCTGGCCGGGTTGGCGGGCGTGCTGGCCACCGTTGCGTTAGGTTGGTGGGTGGGGGTGGACCGCGGCTGGATCCGGAGCGGGTTTGCCTTGTTCAACCCGTTGCTCTCATGCAGTGCGGTGGTGTTGACGGGCATCGGGCTGGGCTGGGAGCCCGGGGTGATTGCGGTGCTGTGGGCGGCGGCCGTGGTGTTGGCGCTGGCGCTCACCGTGGGGATGCAGGGGTGGATGGGATCCTGGCTCGGGCTTTCCGTGCAGAGCCTGCCGGCGGTGATCGCGGTGGCGCTGCTGCAATGGTGCGGGATGGCGACGGTGGGGCAGGGGGGGGAGGGGGCCGGAGTCGTCTGGCTACAGGTGGATCTGGTGATGCTGCCGGACTTCCTGCGGGCGTTTTTCCAGGCGTTTGCCGCGATGGTGTTTCAATCGAGCGAATTCGTGGGAATGGTGATCTATGTGGCGCTGGTGTTGAGTTCGCCGCTGGGGGCGTTGATGGCCACGGTGGGCTACGTGGCGGGGGCGGCGACGCTCCATTGCCTGGGTTGGCCGGTGACGCCGCTGGGGACCGGGTGGTGTGGGTTCAATTTCATCCTGGCCGGAGTGGCGTTGGGGGCCGGGTATCAGGTGCCAAACCGGAGTAGTCTGGTGTTGGCGGCCGTGGGTGCCGCCCTCACGGCGGTGGTGGCGGTGGCCTTGAGCCTGGCAATGGGATGGTTCCAGCTGGGGCCGGGCGCACTGCCCTACAATCTGGTGGTCCTGTGTTTGATGATCGGCCTGCGCTGGCTGCCGCAGCCGCGGGGAATCGTGCGGTCGCCGTGGACGACACTGCAGCCTGAGGCAAGCGCCCGGCTGATGCAGCTCAATGCGCTGCGTTTTCCGGATTTCCACCAACCGGCGCTGCTGCTGCCTTGGACCGGCACGCGGGTTGTGACGCAGGGTTTTTCGGGGAAGCTGACCCATCGCGGCGCGTGGCGTCACGCGCTGGATTTCGAGGCTCCGGGCGGGGCCGGTTCATGGGGCCCAGGAACAGCCGATTTGCGGGAGTTCGTGGTGTTTGAAGCGCCTGTTTACAGCCCGGTCGGGGGCACGGTGGTGGCGGTGGAAAGCAGCATCAGCGACAACGCGGTGGGGCACAACAACCCGGAACGGAACTGGGGAAACCACGTGATCATCCGGGCCGATGCCGGGTTTCATGTAATGCTGGCGCATTTCCAGCAGGGATCCGTGGCGGTGCTGCCGTTTCAGCGCGTCGAGGCGGGGGTTTTGTTGGGGAAATGTGGAAACTCGGGCCGTTCCCCGGTACCCCACCTTCATGTCCACGTGCAGGCGGGGTTGCTGCCGGGCGCGACGACCCTGCCGTTCGTACTCAAGCATTTCATCGAGTTGGATGCCGCCAGTGGCCGGGAGCGCTACCGCTTGTCCGGGGTGCCCGGCTACGGTGCGGTCCTGCGCTCTGCCCAACCCTCGGCCGGGCTCCATGCCTGTTTCAGCGGGTGGCTGCCAGGGCGGCAGGTGTTTGCCGGGGGCGAGCGGGAGGAGGTCATCGCCATGGACTTCGATGATGCCGGCCGCTTCCGGATCGATTCGGTGACGCGCGGCGAGACACTCACCTTGTTTCTGGCCGAGGGCGTGCTCTATGCCTCGCCGTTCAATGGCCGGAGCGGCGGGGTGCTGGCCCTGCTGGGGATCCTGCTGGCCCGGGTGCCGTGCCTGGATGAACCGGGTGTTCACTGGCATGAGGTGGTGGCGGCAGCACCTTTCCAAGGCCTCGCCAAACGGGTGCAGCACGACCTCCTCGATCCATTCATCGGGGTGGAAACCCTTCAATATGAATTCCAGACGTTCGCGCTTGAGGATCAGGGGTTTGAGATCGTGGCACGGCTTTCGCCGGGCAATGTGGCGCTGGCCGCCGCCGCACCGCGGATGCTGAGGGGAGTGGTCAGGGGCCGCCATGGAGTGGCGGACATCTCCGGCGAAACCTGTGCTGGGGAGAAGTTCCACTTTTTTCCGCAAATGGAGAAATAGTTCGTGCAATTCCTCAGTAAGTATGTTGTATTCCCAATGCCATGCAAGCGACCCTGCTTCCTCCCCGAAACCCGGCTCGGTGTATGCCGATCACTGCAAACCGTGAGCTGGGAGCCTGTTTGATCGCGAACGTCCCCATGCGCGACCTGCTGGCCGCCGATCTGTCCAGGGCGGGCTTCCAATTGGTGGATCCCGCCGATGCCTGTGCCCGGACGATCCGGGTGCCGGTTGACAACTGGATCGAACTCGGGGCGCTGTTGTTGCTGGGACGTAATCCAAACTCCGCCCGGCTCTGTGATCCGGACGGCAATACGCTGGCCTGGAAGGGCGGCGAAGAACCCGACGATTGTGTGGACCGGATCGTGACCGATGCCGATTGTTTCCCGGTGGTTTACCCATGGGATCTGCTCCGGCTCAACGAGGAGGTCCTCGCCATGATGGATGAAACCTCATTGCTCGGCGAGGTCAGCCCGCTGGCCACCATCAACGGCTGCGTTCGGCTGGGCAAGGATTCGGTGATTCTCCCCGGAACCGTGATCGATGGCCCCGTCTTGATCGGACCCAACAGCCTGATCGGACCCAACGCGTTTATCCGCGGTTCCACCAGTATCGGAGCCAATTGCTTCGTCGGCAATGGTGCGGAGGTCAAGAATTCGATCATCTATAACAATACATATATTTCCAGGCAGTGCTATGTGGGCGACTCGATCATTGGCACCCACGTGACCCTGGGGGCAGGCACCTGCACCGAAAACCACCGCCACGACGGCCGCCACCACACCTCGATGGTCTGCGGGCAGCCGGTCAACACCCACCGCCTGAAACTCGGAGCCATCCTCGGCGATGGGGTGAGGACCGGGGTCAACACCTCGCTGGAGGCCGGCGTCAAGATCGGCATCGGGCGCACCACCAAGCCCGGCTCCTACGTGTCGAAGGACATGCTGTGATCCGGACCTGTCTGTCCGCATGCTCACGGCACCAGTTCGGTGGGCGTGCAGATTCTCACCTCCAACTCGCCGAAACGTTTCGTGTAGGGGATGTCACCCGAGGGGGTAACCAGAAAGTTGCGCCCGTGCGGGTAATGGCTGCGGAAGATCCTGAGGGCGGCACTGTCAAATGCGTCCGGGTTCCACTTGCACTCGACGGCATCCACCTGTTCGCGGCGGTGAGCGATGACGAAGTCCACCTCGCGCCCGGCCTTGTCACGCCAGTAGCGGGGGGGGATGTCCGGAAAACGGGCTTGGAGGTGTTCCAAAACCACATGCTCCCACAGGTTGCCGCAATCGTCCGTGCGCAGTGGATCCCACCCCCGGACGAAGCTCACGAAGCCGGTGTCGAAGCCGTAGATTTTGGGTTGCCTGATGATTTCATTCTGACCACCACCGTGAAACGGGCGCACCACGGTGACGGCGTGGGTGATTTCCAGCGCCCGCAAATGACTGTCAACAGTGGGCCGGGTGATGCCGAGCGCGGAGGCCGTTTTGCTTGCCTCAAACTGCCCGCCGCTCAGACGCAGCATGTATTCCAACAGCGCGTTGAACCGGTTCATGTCCCGGAAACCGAACAAGCGTTGGATGTCGCGGGCGAAAAACGAATCCAGCCACTCTCGATAAAAACCGGGCCGTTTTGCCGTCGCCAGCAGCGCGGGCGGCAGTCCGCCGTGCAGCAGTCGTTGCTGCAGGGTCACCCCGAACGCCGGAAGTTCGTCCCATAGCACCGGAGTCAAGTGGACCTGCCGCTTGCGGCCTGCCAGGGTGTCGCTGAATTTCCTGCCCGCTGCCAGCGTGGACGAACCGGTGGCTAGAATCCTCAGCTTGGGAAAGGCATCCGCCCCGATTTTCAGCACGCGCGCCGGGTCGGCCAGTTGGTGGATCTCGTCGAAAACCACCACGGGTTCCGCACAATTTCGGAAAAATACCTGCGGGTCGCGGAGCATCTCGCCGACACTGGGCAGGTCACAGTTGAGATACAGAATCCGGTCCGCGCCGAGGCTTTCGGCCAGCACCGTCTTGCCCGAGCGCCGAACACCCGCCAACCAGGCAATCGGTGCCTCGCGCCATGCTTCTTCGATTCGTTGCTGCCAAAAGGGTCGCGCTATCATGCAAGCTAACTTTACGTATGGTCTTACCAGGTGTAAAGTAGTATTTTGGAAATTA
>JAIPKB010000104.1 GCA_021733795.1 Akkermansiaceae bacterium
CGCCAATCCGCCCCAGGGTATAGGCAAGCGTGCCGGCGATGGCGCGCTTGCGGGATTCTACCCGCCGGGCGAGATAGGCGGTCGCCGCAAGATTGGTCGCCAGCGGGCACGGACTCACCGCGGTTAGCAATCCCAGCCACAGCGCGCCGCCATAGAGTGTTAGTTCGGGGGTCATGGGCCGAGATAGTTGCGAATTCCGGTGCCAAGGTAGGAGCGGAAGACCTCGGGTTCGTCCAGCATGTCCCAGACTTTCTCCATGGCAGACCATTCCGTTTCCTTGCCGTCCACGCGGTGGCTGAGCACCACGGTTTTGGAGGTCAGCTTGTAAGAATCGAGATAGTGATGATTGGCCGGCTCGCCGGTATCAACCACGCGGAAAATGAGCTTTTCACCGGCGAGTTCGGCGGGGAAATCCTTCTCCGCCGTTTCGCGGGTGAGTTCTTCGATCTTTTGGCAGGAGACACAGCGGGAACCGGAGATGAAATAGGTCATCACCACTTGGTTCCCCGCGACGACCGGCAGGGTCCCGGCGGGCGGAGGGGTGGCGGCGGCCGCGGCAATTGCCCTGGATTTCTGGTATTCCCGGTTACCCCAAACGGCGAGACTCCCGAGTGCCACTACCAGCAACACACCGCGGATGATTTGTTTTGCGATCATGGATGCAAAGACGGGTTGGGGTGAGTCAGGACTGGAGGAGTTTTTCAAGGTCGGCGTCCGACGGGACTTTGCCGGCCACCTTGAGCTTGCCGTCCACCACCAACGCCGGCGTGATCATCACGCCGAAATCGGCGAAACGCAGGAAATCGGTGACTTTTTCGAGTTCGTAGTCCAGCCCGAGCCGGTCTGCGGCGGCTTTGGTGGCGAGCGTCAGGGTGTTGCATTTGGCACAGCCGGTGCCGAGGATTTGGATCTTCATGGTGGGGTTGCGGGGTGGTTTATGGTTAGGAGAAAAACGTGCCGAAGGCCCAGCCGGTAACGGTGGACAGGGCGACGGTGAGGGCGACGAATGCAAGTGTCTTGCGGGTGCCGAGGACCGAGCGGATGACGATCATGTTCGGCAGGCTGAGCGCCGGACCGGCGAGCAGCAGCGTGAGCGCGGGTCCCTTGCCCATGCCGCTGCCGAGCAGACCTTGGATCACCGGGATTTCGGTGAGTGTCGCGAAATACATGAGGGCTCCGGCCACGGCGGCGAACGCATTGGCACCGAACGAGTTACCGCCTAACAACGAAGCGATCCATGCGGAGGGGATCAGCCCCTCATGCCCGGGCCTGCCTAGCAGAAACCCGGCCACCAGCACGCCGCCGACCAACAGCGGAATGATCTGCTTGGCAAACGACCAGGTCTGATCGAACCACTCGCCGATTTCACCGCCCTTGCCGGCGGTCATCCAGGCGAGGCCCGCAGTCGCAGCCAGAAACGCCGCTTCGGGCCTACCCGTGATGACTGCGGCAGCGACCGTGACGATGGCGGTGGCAAGCACCCGCCACGCGGCCCGTCCGTGCCAGCGCCAGAGCATCAGGCCCAGAATGACGGCGAACCCGCCGGTAAGCGGCCATTTCACCGAATGCACGGAACCGAAAAACCCCGGGTCACCCGCTCCGCCCCAATTGGCGAACACCAGGATCCCGACCAGCGCGGCGATGAACGAACTTGTCTGCCACAGCGGGCGATGAGGTTCCACCGCGGGAAGTTGCATGGCGGCGGCTTGACGGTGACGCTCTTCCTTGCGGAACAACCAAGCCATGGCCACACCGATGACCACGCTGAAGGCAACCGCGGCCACCGCCCGGGCGAGGCCGATTTCCCAACCCAGGATGCGGGCGGTTAGAATGATCGCCAGCGCGTTGATCGCCGGGCCGGAATAGAGAAACGCGGTGGCCGGCCCCAGCCCGGCACCCAGCCGGTAGATGCCGGCGAACAGCGGCAGCACGGTGCAGGAACAGACCGCCAGGATCGTCCCGGAAACCGAGGCCACACCGTAGGCGACCAACGGCTTGGCCTTGCCGCCCAGGTAGCGGATCACCGAGTTCTGGCTGATAAACGCCCCGATCGCCCCGGCGATGAAAAACGCCGGCACCAGGCACAGGATGACATGCTCACGGGCATACCATTTCGCCAGTTCGAGCGACTCTTTCACCGCGCCATCAAAGCGCGGCGTCCCCACCGGCAGAAAATAGAGCAGGGAGAGCACTCCCACCAGCCAAGCGGCGGTCTTCAGTTCGGCGGTCGGGATTTTCATGCCGTCACCTCCATGGCGCGGGTTGCCTGTTGGCTCACACAGAATGAAATCTCCGCCACGCTGGGAATCAGCAAACGATAGAAAATCCGCTGCCCCCGGCGCTCATCGCCAATCACCCCGGCGCTTTTCAACACCAACAAATGTTGCGACACCGTCGGCCCGCTGACGCTGCCCACCTCGCTGAGTTCCAGCAATTCACAGACGCAGCATTCGCCCTGGGCCAACCGCTGCACCATCGCCAACCGCACCGGGTGCCCCAGTGCCTTGAATATCATTGCTTGCTCTCGCAAAGTCACGAGTTCATTATTTAGCTAAATTACGAATATTGCAAGAAGAATTTTCAGAAATTTTTGTTTCGTGCGGTCGCGCGCCAGGTTTTTGAAGCGGAGGATAGGCTTCCAGCCTGATTCTGACACCGCAGAGCAAGAAAAGAAGCAGCCGCCGGCAGGCGTGGTTTGCGCTCTACTCAATCAGCGGACCCGCCCAACCCACGCTGATACCAGCCGCGCGAGGAGTTGCAGACGCGGCAGACGGACAGCATCACCGGCACTTCCACCAGGACACCCACCACACAGGCCAAAGCGGCGCCGGAACTCGGGCCGAAGAGGGTGATGGCCACGGCCACCGCCAGTTCGAAGAAGTTACTGGCTCCAATCAAGGCACCGGGCGAGGCGACATTGTGGGGCACTTTGAACCAGCGCATCAGCAGATAGGTCAGGCTGGAGTTGAAATACACCTGCACCAGGATTGGAATGGCCAGCAGGATGACGGCCACCCATTTTGTCGTTAGGTTCTCCGCCTGGAAGGCAAAGATAAGCACCAGCGTCGCCAGCAGCGCCACGACCGTCACGGGCTGGAACCGGGGCATGAAACTGTTCTCAAACCACTCGCTGCCATGGGATTTCAGCAGCACCTTGCGGGTCAGAAAGCCCGCCACCAGGGGAATGACGATGAATACGACGACCGAGGTGACGAGCACCTTGGACGGCACGATCACGTCGGCCACGCCGCAGAGGAACATCACGATCGGGGCGAAGGCCACCAGCATGATGAGGCCGTTGCCCCCCACCTGCACCAGCGTGTAGGCCGGATCCCCGTCGGTTAGGTAGCTCCACACGAACACCATCGCCGTGCAAGGGGCCGCCGCCAGGATGATGAGCCCGGCGGTGTAGTTTTTCGCCATCTCCGGCTCTACCCAACCGGCGAACACGTGTTCCAGGAAGACCCAGGCGAGAAATGCCATGCTGAAGGGCTTCACCAGCCAGTTCACGAACAGGGTGATGAAGAGCCCCTTGGGCTTCTTCGCGATACCGCCCAGCGAGCCGAAGTCGATCTTGAGCATCATCGGGAAAATCATCAGCCAGATCAGCACGGCGATGGGGATGTTGACTTGCGAGCCTTCGCCGAATTCGAGCTTACTCAGGCCGGTGACGACACCGGGGAGCAGTTTGCCAAGCGTGACACCGACGACCATGCAGATGAGCACCCACAGCGAAAGGTAACGTTCGAAGTAGTTCAGGCGTTTGGGTGCGGCGGCAGGTGATTGGGAAGGCAATGTTTGGTTTTGCATGGCTACTGTTCAGTGTTTTTTTGGTTCATCGTCACTTTCGTCGCTCCGCACTGGAGCAACGCCGCAACGTGCTCGCCGCTTCTCTTCGTTTGCGAGTTTGATCCGCTGGGTCAGTTCCGCGAATTTCGCCCTTTCCTGAGTCTCCCCCTCGTTCTTTGGCTCACGCTCGGGATGAGTCACCCGCCAGGTGAGGTTGCCGCTGAGCGGCGCTGCGGGATAAGCGCCCGGGTCGTGCAGCAGGTAGTTGCGGAAAACAGTCGGTTGCTCCTGATAGCAGGCCGCCACTGCCTGGCGCAACACCTCGGGGGAGCCTTCATTGATCAGGTCGATGACCGCCACCTGCTTTCGGAATCGCTCGACGTGGCCGGGAGGCAGGTTGAAGAGATAGGGGGTGGGCGATGGTGAACCAATAATCCGACAGCATTCGTCCATGCCATTCTTTGCCAGCGCCATGATGGTCTCACCGACCAGGTGTCCGGGTGATTCAGGTCCGCATACCACGAGGTAACGAATGTTAGGATTGGCCACCACATTGCAAACCACCTTCTCCAAACCAATGTTTTCCGTTTGCAGTGTTCCGGATAGCGCCGCGCCACTCTCTACCCCAACCCGCACCAACTGTTCGATCTCGGGCGGCGTATGCTCGCGGAACCAGCTCAGAATCACCACCACGGCCACGGGCGAGAAGTCGTTGCCGCGGAGGAAGCAACCCTCCTCGGGCGGATAGCCGGGCGCAGGGTCTCTTTTCGCGATCATTGCCATCGCTTGCTGGGGCTCTGAAGCCCGCCCTTCCAAACTCTGATTTGTCGTATCGTTCATGGCCGCACAGGTTTGAGGTTGGATGCTGCCAGCCGGGCGAGGGCCTCCGGGCCGGTGGGCTCCTCCGGCTGCCAGGGCAGCCAGGCGGTGCGGGTGGCGTGTTTGGTAACCACCCCGGTTAGGTAGCGGCGCTCGGATTCCTCGCGGCCTTGTAGCAGGGGATCACAGGAACCGCTGTGGAGCAGGCTTTGATTGATGACCCACGCAAACGGTTCGATGTGCGCGCGGCGGAGGTCATCCTGCAAATCGGCGGCCTCGTGGACCGGAGTGGCTTCGGGCAGGGTGACTAACAAAATGCGGGTGAATGCCGGATCGCGCAGACGTTCCAGCAGTTTCAGCACTTCCTCCGGTTGGGTGGTGCGGGCCTGCCGCTCCAGTTCGCGCTGATAGGCCTCGCTGGCATCCAGTAGCAGCAGGGTGTGGCCGGTTGGCGCGGTGTCAAGCACCACAAAGCGATTGGTCCCCTGCCCCACCTCACGGGCAAAGGCGCGGAACACGGCAATCTCCTCGGTGCATGGCGAACGGAGATCTTCCTCTAACAATAATCGCCCGGCCTCATCCATCGCCGCTCCTTGGGCCGCCATTACTTCTTCCTGATAGGCGGCGGTCTCCGTGGCGGGATCAATCTTGTTGAGCGTGAGTCCATCCACCTGGCCCGCCAGAGTCTGGGCCACATGCGCGGCGGGATCAGTGGTGCTAAGATGGACGGGATGACCGCGTTTGGCCAGCATCACGGCGATGGCGGCGGCCACCGTGGTCTTGCCCACGCCGCCCTTGCCCATCGTCATGATGACTCCGTTACCCTGCCGTTCGATGTCGGCGACAAGATTCTCCAGGCTTTCCATTGCCGGTTGTGTCCAGCCGTCATGCATGGGGGTGGCCATAGCGGAAGAACCGCCCGCTAACAGCAATCGCAGGCCTTGGACGCCGAGAATATTCACCGGCCGCAGCAGCACGATCGAAGTCGGCAGGCTGTTGATAAAGGCGTTGGCACCCTCGATGGCCGCCATGCCACGGCGCTGCAAGGCGAGGGCAGTAACGTCGTCGGCGCAATCGGTTTCAAAGACCCCGTTGATGACCAGGCACTGATTGCCGACCCCCAGCGCCCGCAACTCGCCCGAGGTGCGCTCCGCCTCATGGAGCGCGGCGGATTGCGGGCGGCTCACCAGCACCAGCGTCGTCGCGGTGGCATCGGCCAGCGTAAGCACGGTGGCCTCGTAAATGGCGCGTTGTCTATCCAGTCCAGCGAGTGGTCCCAGGCAGGAACTGCCACTGGTGCTGGTGTCGAGAAACTGGTCCCATGCTTTGGCCAGACTCATCAGGCGCAGGGTGTGGCCGGTGGGTGCGGTGTCAAACACCACATGGTCGTAGTTTTTTACAGCCTCCGGATCTCCGATCAAAGCCGTGAACTCGTCGAAGGCCGCGATTTCCACCGTGCAGGAGCCTGATAGCTGTTCCTCCATGTTGCGCAGTGCCGACTCCGGCAGCAGGCCGCGCATCGGGCCGATCAGGCGTTCGCGATACGCGGCAGCCGCTGCGACCGGGTCGATGTTCAGCGCCTCCAAGCCCGGAACCCCCGCGATGGGAGTTGGTGCGTTCGTTAGCCGCGTTTCCAGCACCTCGTCCAGATTGGAAGCCGGGTCGGTGCTTACCAGCAGCACGCGCTTGTCCGCCTCGGCGAGCTTCAGCGCCGTGGCACAGGAAAGCGAGGTTTTGCCCACGCCTCCCTTGCCGGTGAAAAACAAATAGCGGGTGGCGGCGGCCGCATCGGTCTGATAGAACGGCAGCTTCATCGTGCCACCTCCTCTTTGTCACGAGCCGCACGGATCCAATCCGGGCGTTCGGCCGTGGTCGGGTAGCGGCCTTTGAGTTGCACTTCGCCATCCCAGAAAATCAGCGGCAGTCCCTCGGCTCCCTCCTTTTCCAACAGGTCTTTGACAACCGGATTCCTGACGAAGGCAATCGGTTGCTTGCCCAGATTGTAGCGTTCGATGCTGACGCCGTGATTCGCAAGTTGGGCGAGCATGGCTGCGAAGTTGACTAGGTCGGGATCGACATCGGTGCCGCAGATGCCGGTAGAGCAACACATGGGAGGGTCATAGACTTGGATTGTTTTCATCGTTTGGGTGGGTGGTTGCGAATGATGAAGGCTATAGGCACTCAGCGGCCTTCCGCCTGCCAAGGCCGGCCATATCGCCCAATTCAAGCCTGCTCGGATAGGTGCCGGTGCTGACGACCTCGCCGTTGAACAGGATCAGCGGCAGGCACTCTATGCCTTTCTCGTTAGCGGTTTTGGATACCGTGGCGTTGGCAGCGAACGCATCGTATTGATGGAGTGGATTGTAGCGCTCAACTTGCACGCCGTTCATTTTGAGCCACTGCAACGACACGGCGAAATTGACGAGATTTTGGTCCACCTCGGCCCCGCACACGCCGGACGAGCAGCACATCGGAGGATCGAATACCTCTAGTTTCAGGTCTTTGTTTTCAGTAGTTGTCATGATGATGAATGGATTAGAATGTGGCCAACAGGTAAAGTCCCACCCCGACCAGCAGCACTCCGGCAACCATGCGGATAGCTACCTCGACTTTCTGCGCCTTGGTCGAGGCCTTACCAAACGAGACACCGAGCAGGATGGCGGCCAGCGGCAGGCTGAAGCCGAAGGCGATAGCCGCCATCAGCAGCATGCCCCAAACCGAATGGCCTTCCAGAACGGCGGCACCCAGCACCACGAAGATGCCCGGATTGCAGGGGAGCGAGCAGGCCGCCACGCCGCCACCCAGCAACAACCCCACGATGAGAGTTCCGAAAACCCCCTGTCCGGCGGGAGCATCGGTGGTCCTGCGGCGGATTTGGGGCAGCTTGACCGGTAGCAGACCGAGTGCGGCAAGCCCGAACACCACCGCGATCACTCCGGCGAATACCTTCCAGTACCGCCCCAGCAGCGACTGTGCCGATTGTCCCACAAATCCGGCGATATAGCCCAGCACGATCAACGCCAGCGCGGTGCCGAGCATGAATGCGAGCGCGGTGCCGATGGCCTTCCGGCGACTCATGTTGTCCCGGGTGCCCGAATAGGCGACCAGCATGCCCATTGCAGGGAGAGTGCAGCAGGCGCTACCAACGGCGCTGGCCAAGCCGAGGGCAAACGCGAGTGGCAAGGCAAGTGGTCCGGTGCTGGCGGCTCGAAGGGCGGTGGTGATGGATTGCATGTCGGTGGTTCTTCGTTATGGGGGCGGTTTTGGCAATGGGGGCGCACCCCAGCTTATTGCTTGAGTAATTCCATATTGTCAGCCGGCTTCGGCTCTTCATTGGTGGTGTTCATAATTCGTTGTTATTGGTTGTTCTTTGTTCATTGTACATCTGGAGAATTAGCAGCACCCGGTTTGCGGGGCGGCTGGTCGGCTGTCGTCGCGGCAGCAGCAGCCTGAATCGCCGGCTTTCCCCGCATCGCCGCAGCATGGGACGGGAAGCATGTCCGGTTGGTTTGTGCTGGTCCCGGTGAGCCTGTCCGCGAGTTGGAGAATCGCGCGATGTGGGGCGGCCTTCACACTGGCGGCGATGCTCACTGCCTGCGCCATTTCCGCCTTGGAAACTCCCATTTGATTCGCCTTGTCGTAGTGGTATTTGAGGCACGGTTCACAGTTGGCGGCGATTGCCGCGCCAATGGCAACCAGCTCCACAACGGCAGGGCTGAAAATATTGTCTTCGGTTTTGCATCCTTGGGGTTTCCGGGCTTGGACTTCGAGGCTTACGATGTAATCCGAAGGCTTGGTTCCGGCCGGCAATTGGGCGACGATCTTCTGATAAAGCGGATCTTCAAAGCCCGTCATCGCCTCGACATATTGCGGCTTGGCGTTGAGTACGATCTCAGTCAATCCCGCTTCGCGGGCCATGCGTTCGGTATCGCTCACGAGCGCCGCTCCGGCGACACAACCGACGAGTGCCTCGACCATGGTGAGGATTTCGGCTGGCAATGGCTTGAGCAGCGCGAGGTCGGACACCGCCACCCGTCCGCCCGGTTTGAGCACGCGGCATATCTCGCGCCAGACCTGCGGTTTGTCAGGAGAAAGGTTGATGACGCAATTGGAAATCACGGTGTCCACACTGTTGTCAGCGACGGGAAGGTGCTCGATCTCACCCAGGCGGAACTCGACATTGTCAAGCCCGGTGGTATCGCGATGGATGCTCACATTCCTGCGGGCCTTGGCCAACATCTCCGGGGTCATGTCCACACCGATGGCGCGGCCGGTGGCGCCAACGCAGCCACTGGCGATGAAAACATCGAAGCCACCGCCGGCCCCTAAGTCCAGCACGACTTCGCCAGGCTGAAGCGCGGCGAGTGCGTTCGGGTTGCCACAAGACAGGCCCATGTTCGCGCCCTCCGGCAGGGACGCTATTTCATCAGCCGAGTATCCGATGTGTTTGACGAGTTCATCCGCGGCGGCCGGCGAGGAGCCACAACAGGTCGGCTTGGAGGAACAGCACGAACCTCCGCTCGTGGCGATGGCCCCGTAACCCTCGCGGATCATTTCACGAATTTTGTCAGGTTGGGTATTCATAGGTTTGTTGCACAGAGGTTCCCTGTCCGCCCAGGCATGGCGGCTTGCTTCATCTGGTCACGTCGGCCTGCGGCGTATGCCTCGAACGCCCGCTTGATTTCGTCACGCACGCGGCGAAAGACGGCCATCTGCTCGTCTTCGGTGCCCGTTGCATGGGCCGGATCGTCGAAGCCCCAGTGATGGCGGTTGAGTTGGCCGGGGAACATCGGACAGGCTTGGTCGGCGTTGCCGCAAACGGTGATCACGGTTTCCACGCCCTGATCCAGGAATTCGTCGAGGTGCTTGCTGTGGTGAGTTGAGATGTCGATGCCAATCTCGGCCATCGCCCGAACCCCGAGCGGATGGACATAACCGGCAGGCTTGGATCCGGCGCTGCGCACATCGAGCAGGTCTCCGGCAACTTGGCGCAGGATTCCTTCCGCCAGGTGACTGCGGCACGAATTGCCGGTGCAAAGGATCAGGACGATGGGTAATTTGGGTGGATTCATGAGTTTGGGCGGGATTTAGACCGGCTTGGGACCGCATTGGCTGTTGTGGACTTCCTCAAGTCGTGTGAGATCGTCACGGAACGCCTTGCCCTCGAAAATGCAGTCTTGCAGGCAGGCGAGGTTAGCGGCCAATTCGGGGGTGGGCTTGGATGGCAGCGTGTAAATCCGCCATGTCCCACGCACCTCGACCTCTACCATCCCGTGGCGGCGGAGGTAGGCAAGCTGTTGAGACGTCCGCACTGAGCCAATACCAAGCACTTTCTCGATGTGGCACACGCACTGTGGTCCCACCCGTAGCAGGTTGAGAATCCGCAGGCGGTTCACGTCGCAAAGGCACTTGTAGATCGCGATAACTTGCTCTGAACTCGATTGCTTGACGGCCATGACGGAGCCTATTTAAGTGGGCTTTTAGATAAGAGCAAGCGAAATTAGAAATAAATGAAGCAATGTCCTCGTTTACCCATATCGGCGGGTTGGATGGCCGCAGCCGGCGGTCTTATCACGGCTCCGACCTTGCCGGTTGACATCACTCCACAACCTGCTGAAATCAACTCACGTCGCACACCTCGCTCCCCAACCATGAAACTCCTTGCAAAAATCGCCCTGACCCTGCTTTGCCTGACTGGCTCCCAGGTCTATGCTGCGGATATCTCCAAGCCGAACATCGTCTACATCCTCGCCGATGACCTCGGCTACGGTGACGTGCATTGTCTCAACCCGCAGCGCGGCAAAATCAAAACGCCCAACCTCGACCGGATCGCCAAACAGGGAATGACTTTTACCGACGCCCACGCGGGAGCCTCGGTTTGTACGCCGACGCGCTACGGCATCCTAACCGGTCGTTACGCCTGGCGCACGCGCTTGCAGAACGGAGTGCTGGGCAATTACGACGAGCCGCTGATTGCGACCGACCGCCTCACCCTCCCTGCCATGCTGAAACAGCAGGACTATCACAGCGCGTGCATCGGCAAGTGGCACCTCGGATTCACCATTGAGGGAGACCGGAACAAGAAGGTCGCCAAGGGCGCGGGCAAGGGCACCGGCGCGCCACTCGGCTCGCGCACCGCCAATGGCCCGACCACCCGCGGGTTCGATTCTTTCTACGGCTTTCACCACGCGCGGATGATGAAGTCCGTCTTCGAAAACGACCGCGTGACCCGGATCATCGAACCGGTCGACATGCTGCCCGCTCTCACCCGCCGCGCCTCGACCTACATTGGGGAGCGCGCCAAGACCAGCCAACCGTTCTTCCTCTATTTCGCGCTCAACTCGCCCCACACCCCGATCATGCCCTCGAAGGAGTGGCAGGGTAAAAGCGGCCTCGGTGACTACGGCGATTTTGTGATGGAAACCGACTGGGCGGTGGGCGAAGTGCTCGCCGCGCTCGACCAAGCGGGTATCGCCGAAAACACGCTCGTCGTCTTCGCCAGCGACAACGGCTGCTCGCCCGCCGCCAAGGTGGACAAATTGGAGGATCAGGGACATTTCCCGAGCGCGCAATTCCGCGGTTACAAGGCGGACATTTGGGACGGCGGCCACCGCATCCCGTTCCTGGTCCGCTGGACGGGCCACGTGAAGCCCGGTTCCACCAGCGACCAGTTGATTTGCCTGACCGACATGATGGCCACCTGCGCCGACCTGCTCGGCGCGAAGCTCCCGGCCAACGCGGGCGAGGACAGTGTCAGCATGCTGCCGGCCCTGCTGGCCAAAGCCGACCACCCACTGCGGGAGGCCGCGGTGCACCATTCGATCGGCGGTAGGTTTGCCATCCGCCAGGGCCCGTGGAAACTGGAACTCTGCGCCGGATCCGGTGGCTGGGGGACTCCCAAGGATCCCCAGGCACTCAAACAGGGGCTGCCAGCCACCCAACTTTACAACCTTGCGGATGACATCGGCGAGCAGCACAACCTAACAGCCATCCACCCTGAAATCGTCAACAAACTCACCGCCTTGTTAAAACAATATGTGGCCGATGGCCGCAGCACGCCCGGACCCAAACAGAAAAACGACGCGGTCGTAACCCTCGAAAAGTCCAAGCCGGACGCCACCAAACAGGCCAAGTGATGAAGCTCCCCTGCCGCACATCAGGGACTGGGCCAACAAGGGCATTTTCCCAGCGCACGGTTCCGTGGACACAAGGCCGACATCTGGGACGGCGGACATCGCGTTCCTTTTCTCGTCCGCTGGCCGGGACAGGTGAAGGCGGGAACGCGCAGCGATGCCGCCAAACGCCTGCTCGAATCCAGTAACATGGGCATCACCCAGATCGCCCACGCCTGCGGTTTCGACGAACCGAACAAGTTCTATGTCTTCTTCAAGCGGGAAACCGGCAAGAGCCCGACCGAGTGGCGGAACCGTTGATGTCGGGTTCACGGACTTATCTCCGTCCCTAAGACGAGGGTGGCGCCTGCCTTCGAGAAGCACCTCGTTATACAAAAATTAGAATGCGAAATAGACAGGCCATCGCGATGGATAAGAATGTCAAGCTTGAATTCCGGTTCACCAGCAACGACCAGGGAACCACGTATTCGGATTGGTATATCGACGACGTCACCGTGACGACCTCCAGAATTCCTTCCACCTCAAGAATTCACCCGTCCCCTCCGGTTATTGGTTTTCCGAAGGGGGCGGGTTTTCTTTTTGCCTCACCCGCCGCATCGCGTACCTATCCACAGAACAGAGTTCACAGAGAAGACCGCGAAAAGCGAAGAAAATGGCAGCCCCCCTGCAGGCAGGCCAGCGCTCTAGCCAGGCCGCACGGTTGATAGAATCCGCGTCCGCTCCCGGCCCCGGATCACCCGCGCCAGCGGAGTATCCCCCGTGGGCGAGAGCGAGGCGCGCAACGCCTCCTCCTTGCCCGCCCCGGCGACCACCACCCACACCTCGCGGGCGGCAAGGATCGGCCCCATGCCGAGGGTGACCCGGCACGGCGGCGGCTTGGGCGAATCCAGCACCGGACGAAACCACGACGTCCGATCCGACAAACTGATCTCATCGCCAGGAAACAACGAGGCGACGTGCCCGTCCTCACCCATTCCTAACAAAACAAGATCCAGCACCGGCATTTCCCCACTCCCGCCGCCCGCGCCTTTTCGCAGCGCGGCTGCCGCCTCAGCCGCCGCCTGCTCAGGTGGGATCTCGCCCCGGATCCGGTGGATGTTTTCCGCGGCAATGCCGAGCGGCTTCAGCAGTCGGGTTTCCGCCTCAAGGTAGTTGCTTTGCGGATCAACGGGCGGCACGCAGCGTTCGTCGGCCCAGAAAAACCGGGCGGGTGCGGGATCCAGGCGACCGCCTGCGGCCATCGCGACCATCGCATCAAACACCCGCAGACTCACCCGGCCACCGGACAGCGCCACCGTATGCGCGGTGCCACGACTGCTGGCCCCCGCGAGTTCAGCGCACCACCCGGCAGCCACGGCAGCAGCGAGCGATTCATCATCTGGAAAACATTCAATCTGACAACGGCTCATCGTGATCAGCGTTGGATCTGGGGTTCGCGCCAGGCATGGCCGGCCCGGGCGAGCAGTTGGTCGGCGCACTCCGGCCCCCAACTGCCGGCTGGATAGAATGCATCGTCGGCCATCCCCTGCCCTTCCCAGCCCGCGCGGACGGAATCCACGATCTCCCACGCCTGCTCCACTTCGTCGCGGCGGATGAACAAGGTGGGATCGCCGCTGAGCGCATCCAGCAACAAGCGCTCGTAGGCCTCCGGCGTGTAGGCGCCAAACTCCGAATCATAACTGAAGTGCATCCGCACCGGACGCAGGCCGATGCCCACCCCGGGGATTTTGCCATTGAAATGCAGCGTGATCCCCTCGTCAGGTTGGAGCCGCAGGGTGAGCGAATTCGCGTCCAGGCGCGGCCCGCATTGGGCGGCGAACAACACATTCGGCGTCGGCTTGAACTGCACCCGCACCTCGCTGGCACTCTCCGCCAGCGCCTTGCCCGTGCGCAGATAGAACGGCACCCCGGCCCAGCGCCAGTTGTCGATGAACAGCTTCAGCGCCACAAACGTCTCGGTGTCCGATCCGGTCGCGACCTTTTCCTCCGCCCGGTAGTCCGGGATCGCCTGGCCGGCGACCACTCCGGCCCGGTATTGACCACGGACAACTTGTTTCGCCACCTGCTCCGGCAGCAGGCGCCGCACCGCTGATAGCAGCTTGACCTTTTCATCGCGGATCGGCTCGGCATCCAGCGCCACCGGCGGCTCCATCGCGATCAGCGCGAGCACCTGGAGCAGATGGTTCTGCACCATGTCACGCAGCGCGCCGGACTCCTCGTAGTAACCACCGCGCCGACCCACACCGAGTTTCTCACTCACGGTGATCTGCACGTGATCGACCGCGTCGCGGTTCCACAGGCGCTCGAAAATCGAGTTGGAAAACCGGAACATCAGGATGTTCTGGACGGTTTCCTTGCCCAGGTAGTGGTCGATCCGGAAGATCTGTTGTTCATGCGCGTGACGGATGAGTTCCTGATTGAGCGCGCTCGCCGAGGACAGGTCACGGCCGAATGGCTTCTCCACCACCAACCGGTGCCAGCCCGCGGCCGGCCCGCGTTCCAGCAGGTTGGCCTCGTGCAGCTGTTCTGCGATGATTCCGAACTGGCTCGGCGAGGTCGCCAGATAGAACAAGCGGTTCTCCCGCAGCTCGGGTGTTGGCATGGCGGCGATCATTCCGGCAAGTTTCGTGTAGCCATCCGTCTCCGCCAGATCTCCCCGGCAGTAATGAATGCGCTCCGCAAATCCGGTGAACAAGACCTCATCCACCGGGCCCGTGCGGGAATAGCGGTCCAGCGCCTCACGCAACTCCGCCCGCCACGACTCATCCGTCTTGTCCCGCCGGGCAAACCCGATCACCCGGAAATCCTCCGGCAACTGGCCGCCCGCATACAGTTGATAGAGCGCGGGAATCAGCTTGCGGGAGGTCAGATCCCCGCTGGCTCCGAAAATCACCACCGTCGCCACCTCCACCTGCCGGCGGTGATGGTCCAGGCGGCAGGTCATCAGTTCGTCCATGTCTTCAGTCCGGTGCATGGTGCCAACGTGGACGGTTTTCGCGGAAATGCAAGTGGAAGCAAGTGGGATCCTCCCTCACTTCAACTCCTCAATCCGTTGGCGGCACCAGGCCTCGCCTTCTATGTATTCCTCGCTACCCTTGCGGGAAGCAAGCAGCAGTTTCCAGTATTCATGCGCCCCGGTAAATGCCTTGCGGGCGTCGTCGATTTGCTTGGACAATTGCAGCACATGCCCCAGATCGCCTAACAAATATGCGGTTGACCGCTGGATTTGTTCGGCCGGCGGTCCGCCGCCGCTGCTGGTGCTGGTGCCTTCCAAGGTTGTCAACAGCAGCCTGGCATCGGTGAGCAGGCGGATTTCCTCATCGCGTTTGCCACTGGTGCCGAGCGTTCGTCCCTTCTGCCACCAGAGTAGCGAGAGGCGATAGGCCACCATCATGTCACCCGGCTTGGCCGCGCGGGCTCCCTCAAGCATCCGGATCCCCTGATCGAAGGCCTTGAGTGCCTCGGCTCCCTGCCCCCGATCCCGCAACAGGCCGGCCGCGAGCCCCAATTGAGCGGCCATCCGGGTCGCGACTTCGCTGTTGTCCGGTTGTTCGGCGGCGAGTTTTTCGAGAAGTTTCATCGCCTCCTTGGACAGGCCGTCGGCACCGCTGATGTCACCTGCGAGCACTGCGGTCTCGGCCATCGATCCATAGCACCCGGCAAGTTCCAATCGCAAGCGGAAATCATCGGGGGTTTTCTTGAGCATTTCCACCAGTTTTTTCATCGCTTCGGCACGCGCCTCGCGGGCATCGCCGAGCAATCCCATTCCTTCGAGAATGGAGGCGGATGACAAGTAGCAGGCAGCCAGTTCGGACCGCAGCACCGCGCTGTCCGGGCGTTCGGCCACCAGGTCGTTGAGGGTTTCGGTGGCGTTGAGGAGCTGTTCCAGCGCCTTGCCATCCTTGCCGCCGGAGGTCAGCAGCTTGGCCTCCTTGAAATCGAGGATGGCAGTCAGTTGCCGCAGGCGGTCAATGTCGGCATCCGCCTCTGGCACCTCGGCCAGCGCCTTGCGGACGTCCTGAAACGTCGCCACCGTGGCGGGGTCGCCGTCGGCCTGTCGCAGCAAACCCAGCCGCATTTTATCGGTGGCAATCCGCATTTTCAAATCGCCGTCCATCGGCTTGCCATCCCAGGCCGCGAGTGCCTCATCCAGCAAGCGCCCGGCCTCCGCGGTCTCGCCGGTAGAGAGCGCGATCTCCGCCAATTGCAGCCTGGCCTGCGCCCGCAGGTCATCCAGCGCACCGAGGGTGGCGGTACGCGTGAGAAAATCCTTGAAGTAGTTTTCCAACCGCTTGAGCCGCTGCTCGCGGCCGTCCAGGGGCGGCAATTGGCGGTTGCCTTTCTCCATGGCCCACTTGAACAAATGATCGCCGATCGTCCGCGAGGCCACGAGCCGGTTCGTGGCCACCTCCTTTTCGTATTCCAGCGTAAGTTTCGCGCCCTGTGCTTCGGCCTCCGTGACCGCCCGTGCCGCCACCGCGACCTCCGCCTTATGGGTCAGGGTTTCCTTCTCCGTCTTGCGTTCGGTTTTCTCGCGCTGGAGTTGGGAACTGGCAAGCTGCCAGAGCGAGCCGAGCACCAGGGTCGCCGCTGCAAAAATGCCTGCGGCGAAAAACGCCCGCCACGCCCGCCGTTCCGCCCGCCGCCGTTGGTCGAGCAAACGTTCCCGTTCGTGCCCGGCAGCCACCTCTTTTTCCACTGCATCGAATCCCGCCACTACCTCGAGCATCGTTGCCGGACGCCGCAACGAATCGAGTTCCAGGCAGGTCGAAATCCACTTGCGGAAACCGGCTTCCAGCTCGTTCTTCGGCTCATCGGGCCAGCCCACGTCAGGCTGCTCCCACAGGTTTTCCGCGATCTTCGAGTAGTCCGCGTGAATCCCGGTCCGCCGGATCTCCCCCGGCTCCGGAGCCACCAGGCTGAAGGTTTCGTGGCAACGCGGAAAATTCCCGGTGAGAATCCGGTAGGCCAAGGTCCCGAACGCGAAAACATCCCACTTGTAACCCGCCTCATCGGCATAGCCGCTGGGGTCCCGCAACTGCTCCGGTGCCTGATAAAGAACCGCATCGGTGAAATCAAAACGGCCCACGCCCGGCATGTTTCCCAGCGTCCAGTCGGTGAGTAAAACCCCTCCGGTCTCGCTGAGAAAGACATTGCCGGGTTTCAGGTTGCCATGGGCGACCCGGCGTTCGTGCATCCCCGCCAGCGCGCGAGCCAGCGCCCGGACCAAGGGCCAGGATTTCTCCCCGGGATGTTCTCCCAGGCTGCTTTGCAGCGAAAGGTCCGCCGGGATCTCATCCGCATCCGGACTGCCCGCCGCCAGCCACGGCGTGACCCGGAGCGCCGGCCGGGAATCGAAATCCGCGTGCACCACCGGCATCACCCCATCCGGCCAACCACCCTCACCCAAACGTGCGGTCATCCGCGCCAACAACGAACGCTGCACCGCCATCCCATCGAAGATTTTCACCGCAAACAACCCGCCATCGCCATCTGCGGCCAGGAAGACGCTGCCACACCCGCCTGCTCCCAGCAGACGCCGAATCTCATATCCATCCAGGTAGGGTGCTTCCATCCGGCGCGCAAGCTAAACCACCCACCCGCCACCCGCCAACCACTAAATGCGGGTGGCAAATGAGGGGCAGGACCCTGGATCAGTGGGTGCCGGCCTTCATAACCTCTGCGAACAACCGCGATTTCGAGTGGACGCCTGCTGCGGAATGGGGCATCGTCCGGCCATGGCGAAGATTGGTGAACAAGCCCGGTTGAAAATGATCACGGATACCCGGTACGGGGTGTTTCTGGACGGCGGAGACTTGGGCGAGATCCTGCTGCCGCGCAAGGAACTGCCCACCCAGTGGAAGATCGGCGAAATGGTGGAGGTGTTTCTCTACACCGATTCCGAAGACCGCCCGGTGGCAACCCTCAAAAAACCGCTGCTGCTGCCCGGCCAGTTCGGTCGCCTGCGGGTGGTGGCGTCCACCCCGGTGGGAGCCTTTCTCGACTGGGGCCTCGCCAAGGACCTGCTGGTCCCGTTCCGCGAACAGAAAGCCCGGATGGAAGTCGGTAAATTCTACGTGGTCCACGTGCGGGTGGACGAGGAAAGCGGGCGGATTGTCGCCACCACCAGGATCGCCCGGCATCTCGATCTGACCCCGCCACCATGGCAACCCGGGGACGAGGTGGAGCTTCTGATCTATGGCAAAACCCCGATGGGCTACAAGGCGATCATCGGCAGCAGCCACACCGGCCTGTTGTTTGGCAACGAGGTCTTTCACCCCCTGCAACCGGGCGAGCGACTCACCGGCTACATCGCCGGCAGGCGCGAGGACGGCAAGATCGACCTGAGCCTCCACCCGCCGGGCAGGGCCAAGGTGAATGAATTGGAGGAACGCATTCTGATGGAAATCAAGGCCCGCGGCGGCTACTGGGCGCTCAGCGACAACTCCCCCGCCGCCGAAATCCACCAGGAACTCGGAGTGAGCAAACGCAATTTCAAACAAGCCACCGGCGCCTTGTTCCGCAAACGCCAGATCACCCTCGAACCCGACGGCATCCGACTGGCGTGAGGATAAGGGTGTGGACCTCATGGTCCACGACGCCAGGCAAGCCCTGATATTCTTTTTCGTCCATCCGGCTTGACCTGTCCCCGGTTCCGACGAAACTGCCGCCGTGAAACCGTTTACCTACCAAGCCAAAGCCGGGGAAGTGCAGATCCGCCAGGTGGAGCATGACGACATCCCACACCTGATCGACCTCAATAAACGGGCATTCCCGCTGATGGCGGAGGAAAACGTGGTCTGGAGCAAGCGGCAACTCTCGAACCATCTGAAACTCTTTCCGGCCGGCCAGATGGTCGCCGTGATCGATGGCAAAATCGTCGGCGCCGTGGCCTCGCTGATTGTCTCGAGCGGCCGCGATCCCCACCGATCACACACCTACGCCGGCATCACCGATGGCGGCTATTTCCACAACCATGACCCGAGCGGCGACACCCTCTATGGGGCGGACGTCTATGTGGATCCAGACTGCCAGGGCAAGGGGATCGGCGCCGCCCTCTACGAAGCCCGCCGGCGGCTGTGCAAGGGGCTCAACCTCCGCCGGATCCTCGCCGGCGGCCGGCTCTCGGGCTATTCCCGCCACGAAACCAAACTCACCCCAGAGGAATACGTCCAACATGTCATCGACGGCGACATCCGCGACAACGTGCTGAGCTTCCAGCTCAAACATGGCTTTGTCGTCCGCGGGATCCTCCGCAACTACATCACCGACCCGCTGAGTCACAATTTTGCCAGTCTGATCGAATGGCTCAACCCGGACCACGTGGACCAGGAAACCACCTCGAAAGTCCGGATCGCCTGCGTCCAATACAAGGTGCGCAAGATCGCGGACTTCGAGGAATTCGCCAACCAGGTGGAGTATTTCGTCGAGACTGCGGCGGACTACCGCTCGGATTTCGTGCTTTTCCCAGAGTTCTTTTCAGTCCAACTGCTCTCGTTCATCGAACCGCTCTCGTCGATCAAGGGGATCCGGCGGCTGGCCACGGATTTCACCGAGCCGTTCATCCAACTGATGTCCGGACTCGCCAGAAAATTCGGCCTCTACATCATCGGCGGCAGCCACCCGATCGAGGAAAACGGCAAACTTTATAACAAATGCCTGATCTTCGACCCCGACGGCCGCTACCTCGCCCAACCGAAACTTCACATCACACCCGCGGAAACCCGCTACTGGGGGATCTCCGGCGGCAGTGAATTGATCGTGCTGCCAACCCCCAAGGCACGGATCGCGGTGCAGATTTGTTACGACATCGAGTTTCCCGAGGCGAGTCGCTATCTCGCCGACCAGGGAGTGGAGATTTTGTTCGTGCCCTACTGCACGGACGACCGCCACGGCCAGATGCGGGTCCGCTGCTGCGCCCAGGCGCGGGCGATCGAAAACCAGATCTATGTGGCCACCGCCGGGGTGATCGGCAATCTCCCCAGCGTGCCGGCGATGGACATCCACTACGGCCAGGCCGCGGTATTCACCCCTTCCGACTTCGAATTCGCCCGCGACGGCATCCAGGCGATGGCGGACTCCAACGTCGAAACCCTATTGGTCACCGACCTCGATACCGCCGACCTCTACCGCTCCCGCGCGAGCGGTGCCGTGACCCCGCGCCTCGACCGCCGCCACGACCTGTTCGAACTCAGGGTGAAACTCAAAAACCTCGACACCAGCAACGAACTGACCGACGCACCCGAAATCCAACTGCCGAAATAGCGCGACCCAAGGTTCCGCGAAGGGGTGGGACACCATGTTGACCCGGCGCACGCCGCATCCTGTCCGCTTAAAGGCTGTCTGAAAAATGGCTTGGCAGGGACCTTTTTCCGAAAGGTCCGCTAGAATGGGTAGCGAATGAACGGTCGAAACGGCTTTCTTATTCTCAGTTCATTCACCCGGACGCTTCGGAAAAGCGTCCCTGCCATTTTTCAGACAGCCTCTTAGCGGACAGGATTGCGCCTCCGCCGGATGCTGCTATCTTCGCTGCGGGTGAAACGAATTGTCATCAACCGCCGCCGCCTGCTTCGCCGGACGCTCGTTCTGGTCCTGCTGTGGACGACCGTCTGGTTCGGCCTGCCGTGGCTGATGCCGCTCCCTCCGGCATTGTTAGACAGCCCGCATCCCTCGCCCACCATCCTGGACCGCCACGGCGAGGTGATCGAGCACCTCACCCTGCCGGACTTCACCCGGTCTGCTCCGGTCTCGCTGAGCGAGATTCCGGCCGATTTCATCAACTGCACCCTGGCCGCCGAGGACAAGCGGTTTTTCAAGCATGGCGGGGTGGACCTGCTGGCCACCGCCCGCGCGGTCGCGGACGCGCTGACCCACCGTCGGGTGGCTTCCGGCGCCTCCACCATCACCCAGCAGCTCATCAAGATCTCCTCTCCCCCACGGTCGCGGAACCTGTTCACCAAACTCCGCGAGGCCCTGGCCGCCCGCCATTTGGAAATGATCTGGTCCAAGCAACGGATTCTGGAAGCCTACCTCAACCGCCTCAACTACGGCAGCCTCCGGCTAGGCCCCGCTGAAGCCGCCCGCTGGTACTTCCAAAAACCCATGACCGACCTCTCGCTCGCCGAGTCCGCATTGCTCGCCGGCCTGCCCCAGGCCCCCACCCGGCCCAACCCGCTCAGCCACCCCGCCGCCGCCATCGCCCGCCGCAAT
>JAIPKB010000105.1 GCA_021733795.1 Akkermansiaceae bacterium
CCTGCCCGTGGTTCACGGGATTTCGCTGGCTTGCCCGGGGGGCGGTGTCACCGCCCTGGTGGGCCCTTCCGGCAGCGGGAAATCCACCCTCCTCAACCTGATCGAGCGGTTTTACGCGATCGATTCCGGCGTGATCGAAATCGACGGCCAGGACCTCAGCCGGGTGCTCACCGCATCGCTCCGCGGGCACCTTTCGCTGGTCAGCCAGGACACCTTCCTGTTCGCGGACACCCTGCGCAACAACATCCGCTTCGCCCGGCCCGGTGCCACCGACGCCGAGGTCGAGGCGGCCGCCAAGGCCGCCTACGCCCACGATTTCATCATCGAGCAACCGCAGGGATACGATACCGAAGTCGGCGAAAACGGCGGCAACCTTTCCGGTGGCCAACGCCAGCGGATCTCCATCGCCCGGGCCTTCCTCAAGAACGCCCCGATTCTATTGTTGGATGAAGCCACCTCCGCGCTCGACAGCGAGTCCGAGCAGAAGATCCAGGCGGCGTTCGACCGCCTGATGGAGGGCCGCACCACCATCGTGATCGCCCATCGTTTTTCCACCATCCGCAACGCCAGGACCATCCATGTGATGCAGAATGGCAAGGTGGTCGCCAGCGGTTCCCACCAGGACCTCATCGCCGACTCCGAAAGCCTCTACGCCCATCTCTACCGGCTGCAATATCAGGAGGGGTAATCACACCTCCACCTCCACCACGCCCTCGCGGCGGCAGGCTTTGGCGAGCGCTTTGTTCGGATGGCAGGCGAGGACGTAATCCAGCGGCAGGGGGTCGGCGGCATCGATTTCCGCGAGCACCCGGCGGATTTCGTCGCGGGTGGTGGCGGCGGGCGCGGGGTGGACCACCGTCCCATCCGGCAACCACGCGGGGACGGTCCGGCCCGGTGCCAACACCACCTCGTAGCGGACATCCGGGTGCCGCCAACCCGGCGGCGGCGGCCAGCCATCCGGCGCGTCCACCAGCCAGAGCAGGCCGCGATGCGGCTTGGTGGAGGCTGGAGGTCGGTCGCCCAACCAGTTGTGGATATCGTGGTCCGCACTCAGATAGACCCGCCAGCGGTCCTGGAACCAGAACACGTCCTCTGGCACCGGTCGCATCGCCTGCTCCAGCGCGACCATGCAGTCCGCAGTGGTGCGGGTGGCCGCCACCGGTACAAACCGGGCCGACCACCGGCCTGGCGCGGTGGTCGTTAGTGCGAGCGCCATCACCCGGGCTTTCGCGCGGCGGGCCAGCAGGCTCGGCAGCGGACTGGTCCGGGTGAGCCGGCCGAAAAACGGGGTCACCTCGCCGAGCATCCCCACCCGCTGGTCGGCCAGGATGCCGACGATGCCGCCCTCGCGCAGAAACCCGGCCGACTGGTGCGGGCTGTCGTGTTTGGAGAACATCCGGGTGCCGTCCGCCTGCCGCCGCCGGAGCACCTGCTGGTCTAGCAACGGGTTGTTGAGCGGCCGGTAGAATGCCCCGGTTTTGGAGCCGGCGGGAAAGAGATGGACAATCCTGCTGAGGAGTTCCCAGTTGCTCATGTGGGCGAGCAGGAGCACCACCCCGGAACCATCGGCCTGCGCCTGTTCGAGGAGTTCCGGGTTTTCGATGCTCAGGACCTGCTTGAGTCGTTCGGGCGAAAGCCCGGCCGAGTGGGCGGCCGAAAACAGGTTGGCGCCGGTACGGCGGAAGCTCTCCCGGGCGATCCGGCGCAGCGCGGCACCATCGTGATCCCCGGCGTAGGCGATCCGCAGATTGCGCAGCACGATCGTGCGCCTCCGGGGCAACAGGTACCAGGCCCAGCCGCCGACGATGGCTCCCATCCGATAGACCAGCACGCCGGGCAACAGGCGCAGGATCCCCTCCAGCCCGCATTGAAACAACCACTCCGCCCGCCACTGCCAGCGCTTCGGGTGTTTGGTGGCGGGAGAACTCATCCGGATGGAGACACGGGTTCCTACGCCCTCACTTGTTGAGGGCGGAGATGGTTTGGAAGATCGCGGTGATCATCAGATAGGCCATGGTGCCGATCAACAACGCCATCACGATCAACACCGTGGGCATGATCAGCGCCATGATCCGCTGGAGATCCTTGTCCAGCTCCTTGTCATAGCGCTCGGCCGCACGCCGCAACGAGACATCGATTTTCCCGGTTTGCTCGCCCACCGAAACCATGTCGATCAACAACGGCGGAAACGCCCCGCTGCGGATCAGCGCCTTGGAGAACGAGCGCCCGTCGCCCACCTGCTCGATCACCCGGTCCAGCTCGACCCGCAGCGAACGGTTGTGGGAGGCGTCGCGAGAGAGTTCCAGCGCGCGCAGCAGGGGCAGGCCGTTGCCGACCAGATTGGCCATCGTTTCCAGGAACTGGACGTAAAACCGGCTGGTGATGACCGGGCCGATCAACGGGATCCTGAGCTTGATCCGGTCCCAGGTGGATTTGTTCGCGTCGTTATCCTTCCACGCTTTAAAGAAGATTGAGCCGGCCACGATCGTCAGAATCATCACGATCCACCATTTTTTCAGAAAGTCCGACAACCCGATGAGAATCGCCGCACCCAGCGGAATCTTGCCGCCCGGCGTGCTCTGGATCAACGAAGTGAGCTGCGGGATCAGGGTGGTGACAAACACGATCGACACCCCCACCCCGGCCAGCACCAGGAAGGCCGGATAGATCATCGCCAGAATCAAGCGGCTTTGCAACTCCGCGAGCGTCTTGAGATAGTGCGCCTGGCGCTTGAGAATGGTGTCCAGCGCGCCGGAGGCCTCGCCTGCGGCGGCCAGCGAGCAATACAGCGGACCAAAACTCGGGCTGGCCTTCTTGAGCGCGGACGAGAACGCCACCCCGTCGCGGACCACCTGCCGGATCTTGTAGGAGACCGCCTTGAGATTGCCGAGTTCCTGCCGGTTTTCCATCGACTTGAGCGCCGGCTCGAGCTGCAACCCGGCGCTGAGCATGTCCGATAGCTCCTCGGTGAAGAGCACCACCTCCGCGCGCTTGAGTTTGACGGGTCCCTCGGGGATGAGAGTCTCCTTTTTCCCGTTCGGCTTGGTGGCGGATGCGTCCTCCGGCTTCGCCTTGGGATTCTGCGTTCTAACAGATGCCGCGCCCGCCGTGGCGGACTCGCGCAGGCTCACCGGCTGGAGCCCCTTGCGGTCCAGCACCCGCAGCGCCTCGGTGCGATCGGCGGCATCGAGCTCGCCGTTGGTGACAGCGCCTTGGGCGTTGAGGGCTTTGTAGGCAAACAGTGGCATGACGGATAAAATGAATAGGTTGGTTCCTGCCGGACGAATCAATCGGCCCCGCCGATATCCGAGGAGGTGACGGACACCACTTCCTCAATCGTGGTCTCGCCCTGCATGACCTTGTGCCAGCCGTAGCCCCGCATCGGCAGATAGCCGTCCCGCACCGACTGGGACCGGATATCCTGGGCGTGGGCGCTGTGGGCGATCAGATCCTGCATCGCCGGGGTCAGCAGCACGATCTCGTAAATGGCCAAACGGCCGGCAAACCCGGTATTGCGGCATTGGTCGCAACCAGCGGGCGCATACGCCTGACCGGCGATATTCATCGGTATGCCCAGCTCGCGGCGGTCTTCGTCGGAAACCTCCCGCGGCACCTTGCAATGCGGACACAGCCGCCGCACCAGCCGCTGGGCCAGAAACGCCCGCACGGCGGCAGACACCAGGAACGGCTCCACCCCCATGTCGATCAAGCGGCTGATCCCGCCCAACGCGTCGTTGGTATGCAGCGTGGAAAACACCAGATGCCCGGTGAGCGACGCGCGGATGGCGATCTCCGCCGTCTCCAGGTCGCGAATTTCCCCGATCATCACGATGTTGGGGTCGGCGCGGAGGATCGAACGCAGTGCGGCGGCAAACGTCAGGCCGATGTCTGATTTCACCGCGATCTGCATCACCCCGAGGAGTTTGTTTTCCACCGGGTCCTCCACGGTCACAATCCGGCGGTCCGGGTGGTTCACCTCGCTGAGGAACGAATAAAGGCTGGTGGATTTTCCCGAGCCCGTGGGACCCGTGATCAGGATGATGCCATTGGGCAGGTGAAGCAGTGCCTCGAGCTTGGCGCGCACGTAGGGTTCCAGCCGCAGCTTGTCCAAGTTGAACTTTTCCTGGTTGAGCAGGCGCAGGGAAACACTTTCCCCTTCCACGGTCGGCACGGTGGCCACCCGGACGTCGATCGTCTGGCCTTCGAATTGCAGGTTGATCCGGCCGTCCTGCGGCACCCGCCGTTCGGCGATGTCGAGGTGGGCCATGATCTTGAGCCGGGCGATCACCGAGCTTTGCAGGGCCTTGATATTTTCCGGCACGGCGATTTCCAGCAGTCTGCCGTCGATCCGGTAGCGGATCCGCAGGTTGGTGCTCAGTGGCTCCACGTGGATGTCGGTGGCGCGTTGATCCAGCGCCTCGCGGATGATCTGGTTGACGAATTTGACCACGCTGGCCTCCTCGTCGTCGTCCTGATCGATGATGTTGGCCTGGTCCTCGCCGCCCTCGATGTGGTCGTAGTCGAAATCCCGGCCTTCCAGGATCTGCTCGAAGGTGTCCGCGCCCACCCCGTAAAGCCGCCGGAGCGCCTCGTGGAGCCGTTTGCGGGACGCCATGCACCAGTCGATCGGCAGCGCCAGTTCCTGGGCGGCCGCCTGCCGGGCCACCAGATTGAAGGGGTCGAAGGTCGCGAGTTTCAGCCGCTTCTGATCGCCTTCGCCCTCGATCGCGACCGGCAGCAGGCGATGGCGCAGGGCGATCCGCGGCCCACAGGCTTCGCGCAGCGGCAGCGGCACCTCCGGGGGGGGAATGCTCACCAGCCATTCAATATTCAACGATTCCGCCAATTCCCGCAGGTATTGTTCCTCGTTGACCAAGCCCGCGTCCAAGACATCGTCGATCGGCGAACGCTGGCGTTGCATGGCCCCCTTCACCACTTCGGTGAGAGCGTGTATTTCCGCGCAACCAATGCGTCGGGCTGGTTCAATCAAAAGTTGGGTCATCGGGTGGGAAGGCTTCTCTCCTATAAAACCGCCAGATGCAACCTTGTCTCTTGAAAATCCGCCAAATAACGGTCCACAGGGTGTTCGGCATAGCCCAAACCGGCCCACCGCGGAGAGAATCGCCTTCAACGCGGCGTATCCTGCCATGGATCATCCAACCGCCGCTCCTCGTCACGGTTGCGGTCGCTTTCCTGACCTGTGCGACCTCCCCCGATTGGAAATTCCCGCGCTGATTGTAGTATCCAGCGGGTTTTCCGTATGAGATTCTGAAGCCGAAACCAACCATTCCCATGAAAGCAAGCCCCACCCTCATCGTCGCCACCGCGATCCTCTGGATCGGAACCCTCGTTGGCTCGTATCAACTCGGACAGCGCACCGTGGCAAGCGCCGGAGACACGGATGCCGCCAACCTTGCGGCCCGCAACGGCTCCGCAGCCGGCACGGATGCCTCGTCAGCCAGATCCTCCCGCAGCGCGCGAACCCGCAGCCACACGGATGAAAACCAGCTCACGGTGAAACAGGTTTTCGCCCAGCTCAAGGCGACCCTGCGCCCGGGATCGATGCAGAACCCCACCTCCATGATGCGGGCAATGAGCCTGCTCGACAAACTGAGCCCCGAGGACCTGCCCGCCGCGCTCGCCGAGGCGGAGGCCATGAAAGACCAGCAGGGAAAAATGCTCGTTTACATGGCCCTCCTCGGAAAATGGGCCGAACGCGATGGCCCCGCGGCGATGAAATACGCCCAGGAGCACTCCAAGGAACCCGGCATGGCCGGTGCCGTGATGAAAATGAGCGTGGCCGCCTCATGGGCGGAAAGCGATCCCCAAGCGGTCTGGGCGTGGTATCAGGAAAACAAGGAGGAGGAATCCGGCGGCATGTTAGGAGGCAACCAGTTGATGCTCACCTCGATCTTCTCCAACCTGATGAGAACCGATCCGGACACCGCCTTCAAACGCCTCGACGAACTCGATTCCTCCCCCAAACAAATGGCCCTGGCCGGCATGTGCCAAACCGCGATCTTCGATGACCAACAACGCCAAATCATGCTCAAGAAAATCGACACGATGCCCGAGGGCACGGATCGCACCAGCACCCGCCAGATGCTGCTCTCCCAGTGGATGATGTTCGCTCCGGATGAGGCGACCTCATGGGTCGCCCAGCAGTCGGCCGCCGAGCAGACCGAGTTGCGCAAAAGCCTGGGCACCATGCTGTTCATGACCGACCCGGAAAAAGGCGCGGAGTTCGTGATGACCGGTGCCACCGAGCAGGAGAAACCCGAACGCTATGCCGCGGTCATCAATTCCTGGGCCCATCGGGATGCAACCGCCGCCTCCACCTGGCTGGCCGAGCAGGGCGAGGGCCCCCAGTTGGACCAGGCCCGCAACTCGCTGGTCAACGCCCTAACTTCCAAGGATCCCGCCGCCGCAATGAACCATGCCCAAGCGATCACCGACCCGGACCAGCGCCTCAACGCCACCTCCCAGGTCTATCAGACATGGCGGGCCAAAGACCCGACCGCCGCGGAAGACGCCCTCGACCACAGCGGCCTCACCCCCGAACAGCTCGAATCCCTCCGCTCACCGGAGCAGCCATGAGCCCCTTAGAGGCTGTCTGAAAAATGGCTTGGCAGGGACCTTTTTCCGAAAGGTCCGCGAGAATGGCTAGCGAATGAACAGACGACACGGCATTTCTATTCTCAGTTCATTCACCCGGACGCTTCGGAAGCGTCCCTGCCATTTTTCAGACTGGCTCTTAGGGAACAACGGTGTCCAACCCAAATGGCAAACCGGCGACTACCAAAGCACTGTCCTCAAGATCACCGAGCCATCTAGAGTCCGTGAAACCGGGAATGTGTTGTCGTTAGGTCAAGTTTTTCGTCTTGCGTCTTGCGTCTTGGGTCTTGTTGTCTTGGGTCTGAGGCGAAGCCTCGCAAGCAAATAGATCGCCCGGGCTTTTGAGATGAAATGTAGCGGCGGTCTATGACTACTTTTTCCATGCGGGAAAAGTCGATGCCCCTGAGAAGAGCCAGGCAAGTTCAATTCCCTCCAAGGTAGGGTAACCGGTGTTTCGGTGTTTCAGTAGGTCAGTGTTTCGGTCAGAGCGAAAGGGCCAGTCGCTGCGCTCCGATGCTTTCGCTCTGCTCTCACCGACCCACCGAAACACCGGTCGTGCAGCGGAACCGAAACACCGGCTCTGCCGCCCAGTTGTCCGCCGCAAGGCGGTGCGAATGGAGGGAGTTTGATGGGTGAAAAGCCAAGCGGGACGCCATGCGCTCCATCCTGATATCCTTCTGACAAACTTCTCATTCATCTTCATATCCCGAGATTTGCAAAGCCGTGCCCCTTGCCTCCGATTCAAAAAAGCCCAGTGCTTTTTCCAGAGCTGAGAACGGGTCTTCGCCAAGGAGTGGAGATGGTGAAGCAGATCAGTGATGAGCCGCTTGGAGAGGAAAAGGCCCGCCAGCATCAGGCGCTCGCGTTGGGAAAATACCTTCATATGTTCAAGAGCCAATGATCAAAGATTGGCCGAGGTGGAAGTGATTGTCTCCGTGGTTGGCGGTGTAAATGGCGGCCTTCTTCGGACAAATGTCGTTCGACCACACAGGGACGCAGGCGTGCTTGGCTCCCTGAGTGACAAGGCCGCTGCCGGCAAAGAAATCGACGAAGGATGGAAGAAGTGTGGTCACTTGTTCATGTGAACAGTTTTAAAGGAGAATGTCAATGAAAAAGTGTGCGGCAGAGACAATAAATTAAAAATGGTCACCGGCGAGGACAATATTTACGCAGGTTCCAGAGCGAGTGGCGAGCCCAAAAACATGCGGCCTCGTCGTTCTCGAAAATGCCTTTTCCCCTTGGCGAACACGCCATCAGGTGGTTACCGGACCCACCGAAACGAGCGGCGAGATGGACAGGAGCTATTCGCGACGTGCTCCGCAGGGCATGCGCGTCAAGTTAAGGAGAGGGGACCTTATTGTCCCCTCTTCCGCTTGACCTTTTCATGCACCAAGACGCGACAATAAGTTCGCGGCTCCTTATTTCTCAGGTCACCTATCGGGCCTTTTGCGTTAACTTGACGCGCATGCCCGCAGGGGGACCGCCGGAGGGCGGGATCAAACCGCTGTAGGTATTTGATTTCAGCGAAATCAGCGGTCCTCAGCGTTTCAGCGGTTCACTACTCCGCAATTCCCTCGTCCTCCGATTCTGGAAACAGCCTTTCCGCTTTGCAAATCAGTGCTTTGCGAATTTTGAGAAATCCGCCATGGCCCGCCCGGGCGGATTCTTTTTTTCATTGCTCGTCATGATGGCGTCGTTTAACCAAGGTGGCTTCGGCAATCACCATCAATCACCACGTTGAAAACTTTCAAAGAACTCGGCATTCCCGCCAACCTGATCCAAGGGCTTGAGGAACTCGGCATCGTTCATCCTACGGAAATCCAGGACAAGGCGATCCCGTTCTTGATCAAAGATGGCGGCGACCTGATCGCCCAGGCCCAGACAGGCACCGGCAAGACGGCCGCTTTCGGCCTGCCGCTGCTGATGAAGATGAACCCGAAATCCAAAGAGATCCAAGGGCTCATCGTCGCCCCCACCCGCGAGCTGGCGAAGCAGATCGGCAAGCACCTTTTCCGCTACACCAAGTATTCTGAAAAAATCTTCGTCGAGGTTCTTTGCGGCGGTGACAACTTTGACCGACAAGTCGCCGCGCTCCGACGGCCGACCCACATCATCGTCGCCACGCCGGGACGCTTGATCGATTTGATTCAGAAAAAGGCGCTCACTCTCGTCGGGGTGAAACATCTGATTCTGGACGAGGCGGATGAAATGCTGAGCATGGGATTCAAAAAAGAGCTTGTTAGGATTTTCGGGCTCACCCGCAGCCGCAAAAGCACCTGGCTGTTTTCCGCGACCATTCCGGATACGATTCACGCGCTGATCAAGCACTGCATGAGCGAGCGCCCCCATTTGTTGAAAATCGACAGGGCGCACGTGGTCAATCGCGACATCGAACATCAATTCAAGATCTGCACTCGCGACGAGAAGACGGATTATATTTCGAGCTTCCTCAAGCGCCAGAAAGAGGGCCGCGGAGTCATCTTCTGCCGCACCAGGGAGGGCACCATCATTCTCGGAAGACAACTCACCTCCAGGGGGTTTTCAGTCGATGTCCTGCAGGGCGATCTCACGCAAAAGGAGCGGGACACCGTGATGCGTTCGTTCAAAAAGGAACGCACCAGGTTTCTGGTTGCCACCGATGTCGCGGCCCGCGGGATCGACGTCGAAGGCCTCTCATTCGTGATCCATCACCAACTCCCGGAGCAGATGGAGTATTACACCCACCGCAGTGGTCGGACTGCACGTGCCGGGAAAAAGGGCACGTCCATCACCTTGATCGAGCCACGGGAACGAGCGAAAATCAACAGGCTGGAAAACGAACTCTCGCTTTCGTTTTTCGAGGTCTATTGACGCTCTGGCAAGCATCCAGCGGTCGGCACAAATGTAGGCACAGACGCCGCCGGGTTTAAGTTGGTAAAGGGCGGCCTGGTAAAAGGCAACGTAGATGTCCGCCCGGCCGCGCATGGCGCTGAAGCCGCTGCGGTAGAAAGCGGCCTTGCTGGCGGGGATTTCCTCAAGCCGGATGTAGGGAGGATTGCCGATGACGAAGTCCGCGATGGGGAAACACAACGAGGCTTCGAGGAAATCGCCGACCTTGATCCACTGACGGGCGAGTTTGGCGGCGGTGGCGGGATGAATACTGAGGGAAACAAGGGTGCAACGAACAACCTCGACCGCGCGTTCTGCGGCCTCCGGGTCGATCTCATCGGCTTGCAGGGCGGCTGTGGCCTGGGTCAATGGCGTGCTGTGGAGCTCGCAAGACTCGACCAAGCGCCGGACCATGGCGCTCAGAAAGGCTCCGTCGCCGGCGGAGGGCTCCAGTGCCACCAGCTCCGCCAGTCGCCGTTCCGGCAGGTATCCGGCCAGATCCAGCACCAGTTCCACCATCCACGGCTTGGTGTATACGACACCGGTCTCGCGCGGGGGCGAAAGAGTTGCATCCAAGGCGATTCCCTCTGCGACCTCCGCGCCTTGGCGTTTCGCTACGATCCAAACCCGCTGTCAAGCTCTCTCCATTCGCACCGCCTTCCGGCGGACCGAGGCCGGTGTTTCGTTTCCGCTGCGCGAGACCGGTGTTGGCGGAGCACCGCGAAGCTCCTCCACCGGCTCTGCTTGGGCGGTCCCTCTCATGGCGGACTACCTGCCGGTGGGGAGGGGCGGGACTTGGGCCTTGTCGCTGCTGCGCGGAAGCCAGACGGCCATCTCGTTGGCACCGCGGTGGCACCATGAGTAGTAGGGAATCATGGTGAGCTTGGCGGGGCGACTGGCGGGCGTGTTGTTCTCCTTGCGGTGGGCGCGCTTGGCGGAACCGGTGAGCACGGTGACGCCGCCGAGCAGGTCGGGGCGGGGTTCGGGGGTGAGTTCGACATCGTCCTCAAGGAACAAGTCGAGCACCTTGCCGTCGTGGTCGGCTCCCTCGACGCAGTAAACGAGCGGTCCGCGCTCGATCGCGATGCGGCCGCGGTTGTCCTCGACCTTTTCGTTACAGAGGACGCGGCGGACTTGCATCGGAAAGACGGTTTCTACGGTGTCGCCGGGTTTCCAAGTGCGGTTGAGGACCCAATAGCCATGCTCGAGGGTCGGTTCGGCGGGCTTGCCGTTGATGCGGATTTGCAGGCCGGACGGCTTGCGGGGGAGGTAGTGGTAGAGGTCGCTGGGGAGGGGCTCGTTGAGCCAACCAGGGACGCGCAGGCGGAGGGAGAAAGCGGCTGCCTTTTCGGGGGTGACGGTGAGTTTGACCGCGCCGTCCCACGGGTAACCGGTCTGTTGTTTGATGGTTATCTTGTGGCCGGCGACTTCGGCTTTTCCTTCGCCGCCGAGGTAGAGGTTCACGTAGAGCGAGTCGCCTCTAACTGCATAAACGTAGCCGGGGATCGAGGGGATGAAGCGGACGACGTTGACCGGGCAGCACGAGCAACCGAACCACGGGCTGCGTTCGAAGCCGCCTTGGTTGAACTTGAAGCTCATGTCGCAGGCGAGCGGGTTCGGGTAGAAGAATTTGTCGCCGGTCATCGCGACGCCGGAGAGGAAGCCGTTGTAGATGATGCGCTCGAGGACGTCGGCGTATTTCGAGTCGCCGTGGAGCAGGAACATGCGGTGGTTCCAGAGCGCGAGGGCGATCGCGGCGCAGGTTTCGTTGTAGGCGCGCAGGTTGGAGAGCTGGTAGGGACCGGCATAGCCTTCGCCCGCGCCGTGCTGGCCGACGCTGCCGATGAGATAGAGTTTCTTGCTGATGACGTCTTCCCAAATCCGGTCGATGGCGGCGATGTAGCCCTTGTCGCCGGTGATCGCAGCGACGTCGGCGACGCCGGCGTAGAGGTAACCGCCGCGGACCGCGTGGCCGACGGCCTCGGTCTGATCGACCAGCGGCTGGTGGTCCTGGGCGTAGGTGCCGTAGACTTTCCCGCGCAGGTCCTCACGGCCGCGCATGTCGATGAAGTGCTTTGCCTGGCGGAGGTATTTTTCATCGCCGGTGGCGCGGTAGAGTTTGACCAACCCGATTTCGATTTCCTCGTGGCCGGGGACGCCCTTGTGCTGATCGGGGCCGGGGCCGAAGACTTTGCAGACGAGGTCGGCGTTCTTGATCGCGACGTCGAGGAAGCTGCGCTTGCCGGTGACGCGCCAGTGCGCGACGGCGGCTTCGTACATGTGGCCGACGTTGTAGAGTTCGTGGCCGTGGTCGAGATGCGACCAGCGGGCACCGTCGCTGCCGGGGTATTTGTAGTTCGGGTCGGCGATGGTGCGGGCGGTGTAGAGGTAGCCGTCGTCTTCCTGGGCGGCGGCGATCTTGGAAATCAGGTCGTCGAGAAACTTGTCGAGTTTCGGGTCGGGGTGGATGGCGAGGGTGTAGGCGGCACCCTCGATCACCTTGACGACGTCCGAGTCGTTGAAGTAGATGCCTTGGAAACCGCCCTTCTTGAGGCCTCCGGCGACCTCGAAGTTGGCGATGCGGCCGGTTTCCTCGCACTTGTCGAAGCAGTAGCCGACGGTGGTTTCGCGGTTGGTCTTCATCCGCGGGGACCAGAAGGCGTCATCGACGGAGACCGAGGTGAAGGGGACCGGCTGGATCGGGTAATCGCGGGTTTGGGCGGCCAGCGGAAGGGTGGCAAGGAGGAGTGGGAGCAGGATTTGGCGGGTAGTCATGGGTAGCGTTGGATACGGAGGGAGGTGGGGGGATCTTGCGTTCCGCTGCAAGATCCGGGGATCCAAAAATCCCAGTCGCCTTGGAGAAAGCGTAGTGTTTCGCCAAGGCGAGAAAATCTTGGAAACCAAGGTCATCATTGTCCCGCTACAAAAAGAATGTTCGAGAATTCCTCTGACACCTTCTCGTGTCTCCCCTTCTCGTGTTGGCCAGGGATGCCTTCGAGCACCAGTTCTGGGCGCGGGTGCTGTTGAGCTTGAGTTCCATGTTGCTCTGGCCGCCGCACACCCACACTTCCCCGACGAGGACGTCGTCCAGCGTCAGTTTTTGGTCTCCTGCCCGCACCACGAAGCTCCCCCCCCTCGGAGGAAGCCTCCAATGCGTCCAGTTTAAGGGTCCATTTCTCGCCACCGCAATGACCGCATTTCCCGCTTTCCAAATGGTTCCCGCCCCGGCATCCTCCGCCCGTGTCCAAACAGGACCCCGCGCATCACGGCTGGCTCCGGCATGCCGTCCACCACCCGGATTTCTTCGCCCACCTCGCCCCCTTGGCCGCAGGTGACGGCGAGGTTGTGCTCGATCACGCGGCGGAGGCATCCCACGCCTTTCTCACCGCCATCACCGTCCGCGCCGCCGCCGCCCACGGCAAACACCGGCTCTGGCTGGTTTGCGACATGCCCCGCCACCGCGAACGGCTCGCCGCCGAACTCGAACTCTGGGGGGTCACCGCCCTGATCCTGCCGGACGCCCCGCCCCGCGCCGAAGACGAGACCATCGCCGATCCGGAATCCGCCGCAGAGTGGTTCGCGGTCCTGGAAACCCTGGCCCGCGCCGACCGTTGCTGCGTGCTTTGCGGCAGCGAGGCGTTCGCCACCACCGCCCCCCTGCCGGCCACCCTGCGCGCCACCCACAGCCAGCTCAAACCCGGCACCGCCCTCGATCCCAGCGTGCTCACCGCCGAACTCACCACCAACGGCTTCGAACGCGCCCCGATCGTCACCGGGCGCGGCCAGTTTGCCCTGCGCGGCGGCATCCTCGATGTCTTCGCCTGGCAGGCACCCCGCCCGCTGCGGCTCGAGTTTTTCGATACCGAGCTGGAATCGATCCGCGAGTTCGACCTCGATTCCCAGGCCTCCACCACCAAGCTCGCCACCGCCGAACTGCTGCTGGCGGAACCCGCCGCCGACGCGACCGTGGCCGACTACCGCCGCCCGGGCGATCTGCTCGTTTCGCTCGGCGCGGAAGTGCCCCGCCCGGATGTCCGCATCCTGGAAGATGCCGCCGAGGTGAACATCGAGGAGGATTTCACCCTGGCGACCTTCGGCAGCCCCTTCGGCACTTTCGAGGCCGGCGACTTCATCCTTGAGGAATCCCGCCGCGACCGGTTTTTCCGCCAACTCAACGAGTGGAAAAACGATGGCTGGAACGTGGCCATCGTCTTCGGTGGCAAGGGCGAGGAGGAACGCTTCGCGGAACTCGCCGGCGGCGACCTCCAGCGCGACCTCGGGCTCACCCCGGTCACCGGCGAACTCATGGCCGGCTTCACCGTGCCCGTGCTGAAACTCGCCGTACTTTCGTCCGCCGAGTTGTTCGGCCGCTACCGTGCACCCGGCATGGCCCGCCGGTCCACGCTGGAAAAAATCCGTGCCGCCAGGGTCCGCGCCACCGTCGGCGAGATGGACGAGGGCGATCTCGTGGTCCACTACGAATACGGCATCGCCCGCTTCCGCGGCATCCAGACGGATGCGGACGGCGAGGAACTCGTCCTCGAATACCGCGACGGCGTCCACCTCTTCGTCCCGCTCGAACAAGCCCACCTCGTCGGCAAATACGTCGGCCTCGGCGGCCGAACCCCCGAACTCAACAAACTCGGCGGCAGCGCCTGGAAACCCGCCCGCCGCAGCGCGGAAAAGTCGATCCTCGACTACGCCGCCCAACTGCTCCGGATCCAGGCCGAGCGCCAGACCCACCCGGGTCACGCCCACCCGCCGGACACCCGCTGGATGTGGGAGTTCGAGCGCTCGTTCCATTACACCGAAACCCCGGACCAGCGGCGCGCCATCGACGAGTCGAAACGCGACCTCGAATCCCCCCACCCGATGGACCGCCTGATTTGCGGCGACGTGGGCTTCGGCAAAACCGAAGTGGCCATCCGCGCTGCCTTCAAGACCATCACCGGTGGCAAACAGGTCGCCATCCTCGTCCCCACCACCGTGCTTGCCGAGCAACATTGGCGGACTTTCCGCGAGCGGATGTCGGACTACCCGATCCGGATCGACCTGCTCAACCGCTTCCGCTCTCCCGCCGAGGTCCGCAACACCATCAGCGGCATTGCCAACGGCTCGGTGGACCTCGTCATCGGCACCCACCGCCTGCTCTCAGGGGATGTTTCCTTCAAGGACCTGGGCCTGGTGGTGGTCGATGAAGAGCAGCGCTTCGGCGTCGCCCACAAGGAGAAATTCAAGGATCTCTTCCGTCAGGTGGACCTGCTCACCCTCTCCGCCACGCCCATCCCCCGCACCCTTTACATGGCGCTGATGGGTGCGCGGGACATGTCCACCATTGAGACCCCACCCGCCAACCGCCTGCCGGTATCCACCACCGTCTGCGCCTACGACGAACGTGTCATCCGCGATGCCATCCGCCGTGAGATCAAACGCGGCGGCCAGGTGTTTTTCCTCCACAACCGGGTCAAGTCGATCGATCACCTCCACGCCCGCCTCGCCGACCTTGTCCCGGAGGCCCGCATCCTCGTCGGCCACGGCCAAATGCCCAAGGACGACCTCGAAACCGTCATGCACGCCTTCGTCAAGGGCGAGGCCGACGTCCTGCTCGCCACCACCATCATCGAAACCGGCATCGATATCCCCAATGCCAACACCATCCTCATCGACCGCGCCGACCGCTTCGGCCTCGCCGACCTCTACCAACTCCGGGGCCGCGTCGGCCGCGCCGGGGAAAAGGCCTACGCCTACCTGCTCCTGCCCCGCGACATGATGACTGCGGGCGACGCCCGCAAGCGCATCCACGCCATCAAACAATACACCGCCCTCGGCTCCGGATTTAAAATCGCCATGCGCGATCTCGAAATCCGCGGTGCCGGAAACATGCTCGGCACCAAACAATCCGGCCACATCGCCCAAATCGGCTTCGAACTCTACTGCCAACTGCTGCGCCAGACCGTGGACCGCCTCAAAGGCAGCCACGGCACCCTCACCACCGCCACCTTCAAAGCCGATTTCATCGACACCCGGAGCACCGCAGGAGCGCCCGCCTCCGGAGCGCTGGCTTCCGGAGCGCTGGCTTCAGCCGGCGAGTCTCTTTCTTCGAGACCCAAAACCAAGCCGAAGCCCAAACCCACCCCCAACACCGGGATCTGTCCGCCTCCACCCGGCGAGCCGCCCTTGCTCCTCTCCGCCTGCCTCCCGACTTCATGGCTGGCCGATACCAGCCTCCGCATCACCGCCTTCCGCGAGCTGGCGGAGGCCACCACCGAGGCGGCCGTCACCGCCCTGGAAGCCTCCTGGCGCGATCGCCACGGCCGCATCCCCAAGCCAGCCGCCCACCTGCTCCAGATCGCCCGGCTCAAGGCCTTGGCCGCCAGTCACGGCATTTCCTCGGTCGAGATCCAGGGCCAGCGCCTCATGCTCCACCGCAACGGCGACTACATCCTCCTCGACGGCCGTCGTTTTCCCCGCTTGCAATCCGCAGAAAATGAGACGAAACTCGCCGAAGCAATCGCCATGCTCCGGAATTTCTAGCCCATCCGCCCCCATGCAAACCACCTCCTCCCTCACTCTGAAATCCGCACTCGCCCTCCTCGGGTCCGCCCTGCTTGCCGCCCAAGATTTCCCCCCCGAGCCACCCAGGCCACCCCAACCCGCCGCCCCGCCCAGACCCTCCGGCCCGGTCGAAGTCAACGGCATCGCCGCCAAGGTCAACGGCCACGTCATCACCAAAAACGAGGTGAACTTCCAAGTCGCCCCATCTACGCCCAACTCGCCAGCCAATTCCCGCGCCGCGGCCCGGAGTTCGACCGCCAGTTCAAAGTCGCCCGCGACGGCATCATCCAGGAACTCATCGACCGCCAGATCATCCTCGATGAATACAAAACCATCGGTGCCAATATCAAGGACTTTGTCATCGACGAGGAAATCAAACGCCAGATCCGCGAACTCTTCAACGGCGACGAAAAAAAATTCCAGGAGGAACTCCGCCGCAGCCGCATGACCATGGACGGCTACCGCCGCATGACCAAGGAAAAGGTCATCGTCCAGGCCATGCGCCATCAACAGTTCGCCGACGCCCCACCCCCGCTCCCCAGCGAGGTCCGCGAGGAATACAGCCAAATCAAAAACGAACTTCGGGACACCTCCAAGGATAAGATTTCATTCAAAAAAATCTTTGTCCCTAAAGTGGATCGGGAAAGCCTTGGCTCCACGCCGGAAATCCAACTCGCCCTCGCCGAAGACCTGGTCCGCCAGCTCAAGGCAGGCGAGGATTTCGCCAAAATCGCCGGTGCCCACTCCGCCGACGCCTATGCCACCGAAGGCGGCGTCCAGAACGATGTGCCCCGCACCGATCTCTCCCCGGAATTCGCCGCCATCATCTTCGCCGCCAAACCCGGTGATTTGTTAGGCCCGCTGGAGGATGTCAACGGCTTCACCATTGTCATCCCCACCAAGCTCGACTACGGCCCCGCCCCCGCCCTCGATGGCAAGGTCCGCGAAATGGTCGAGGAACGCGTCCGCCGCAAGAAAACCTCCGCCCAATACGAACGCTGGATCGAATCCCGCCGCAAGAAATCCATGATCCAGGTCATGGATTAGGACAGGAACTGTAAATGAGCCCCTGGCTCATTTACACTTGTTTACCTTTGCCATCCCCCACCGGTCCCATGCAATCGACTTTCCTTGATCGTGACGAATCGCCTCGCCACCACTGATTACTGCCCCCTCTCCACCGTGTCCGAGCCGGATCTTTTCTCGTTCGCCCAAGCCTCCGCCCCACAACCGGCGGAGCGCATCCGCGAACTGCGCGCCGAACTCGCCCGCCACAACCACCTCTACTACACCCAGGCCGCCCCGGAAATCTCCGACGCCGAATACGACCAACTCTACCGCGAACTCGAAACCCTCGAAGCCGCCCACCCGGACCTCGCCGACCCGAACTCCCCCACCCGCCGTGTCGGCGGCGCACCGATCGAGGGCTTCCAACAAATCCAGCACGCCGTCCCCATGCTCAGCATCGACGATGTGTTCGAGCTAAAGGACGCCCCTGTCCCGGAAGCCGAACTCATCGCCTTCTATCAACGCCTCCGCAAGCACCTCGGCCGCGAGGACATCACTGTCACCGTCGAACCCAAGATCGACGGCGTCGCCATTTCCCTCCTCTACCGCGACGGCTCCCTGGCCTACGCCGCCACCCGCGGCGACGGCACCACCGGCGACGACGTCAGCCACAACGTCCGCACCATCCGCAGCATCCCGCTGGAGCTGCGCCTCGATGGAGCGCCGGCTTCCCCGGCCTTCGAAGCCTTGGCGGAGCAGGCAACCGGCGAGTCCGGCCCCGAACTTGACCTTGAAGCCATCCTACCCTATATTTCAAACCATGAACGGAATCGAACAAGCTCAGAATCTAGCAAATCGAATTCGCCAAGCCCGGCAGAAAGCCTTCGCCAAAGGCTCGCGAATGACCTCGCAGGAGGCGATGGAGCAAATGTTCCGGAACGGCTCCGACAGGAAGCCCAATCCATGGTATCGTGGGCCCGGGAACACGGACGGCTCATCGACTTTGCACGATTCGGAGCACTCGCCCAAGATTACCCTGCGCTAGGGGGACAGTCCGAACACGTCGTCTTTCTCCCTCCCGGAGGCAAGCGGGTGCTCAAGCTAACAATTCCGCCCAACTTCGGAGCCTTGGGCTCGGCCATCAATTACCTAGACAATCTGCAGGCCGTCAACCGCCTGTTCGGCGACGACATCCGCCTGCACGGCATCCTGGAAACCCACACCGGTTTTTCCATCGTCACCTCCCAGCCCTTCATCGCGGGCATCCAGCCGACTCTCGATGAGATTTCCGCCTGGTTCACCTCCGCCGGCTATAACCCCACCGGCCACAACCGCTGGAAGAACCCGGACACCGGCATTGAGATCGCCGATGCCCACGCCGGCAATCTCATCAAATCCGACGACCGCGAACTCATCCCGATCGACCTCCAAGTCCTCTCCCCATCCAAATTTCAAATCTCAAATCTCAAATTCCAAATCCCAGTTCTGCTGGAAATCCGCGGTGAGATCTTCATGCCCAATGCCGCCTTCGCCGCGATGAACGCGGAACGCGACGACGCCGGCCTCCCCACCTTCGCCAACCCCCGCAACGCCGCCGCCGGCACCCTCAAGCAACTCGATCCAAAAATCGTCGCCCAGCGGCCGCTCGCCTTTCTCGCCCACGGCCTGGGCGCCTACGACGGCCCCCCGCTCGCCACCGAACACGAGTTCCATGCCCTGCTGGAAACCCTCCACATCCCCTGCAACCAGCCGATCCTCACTGCCCGCAACCTTGATGAGGTGTTGGCCGCCGTCGCCACCATCAATCGCGACCGCCACGCGCTCGACTACGGCACCGACGGTGCCGTCATCAAGGTGCTCGACCGCGCCGAGCGCGAGACCCTCGGCTTCACCTCCCGCGCCCCGCGCTGGGCCGCCGCCTACAAGTTCCTCCCGGAGCAACAGGAAACCACCCTGGAAAACATCACCATCCAGGTCGGCCGCACCGGCGTGCTGACTCCCGTTGCCGAACTCACCCCCGTCCTCATTTCCGGCTCCACCGTCGCCCGCGCCACCCTCCACAACCAGGACGAGATCGACCGCAAGCAAATCCATGTCGGGGCCCGGGTGCTCGTCGAGAAAGCCGGCGAAATCATCCCGGCCATCGTCAAGGTCACCCAGGCGGTCCCCGGCGCACCGGTCTTTTCGCTGTTCGGCCACGTCGGCGGCAAGTGCCCGTCCTGCGACGGCCCGATCTCGCAGGAAGAGGGCTTCGTCGCCTGGCGCTGCACCAATTTCGCCTGCCCCGCCCAGGCCGTCACCCGCATCTCCCACTTCGCCTCCCGCAAGGCTCTCGACCTCGAAGGCCTCGGCGAAACCGTGGCCGAGGCCCTCGTCCGCCACGGCTACTGCCATTCCCCGCTCGACCTCTTCGATCTAACCGAGGAAACCCTTGCCAACCTCAACCTCGGCACCACCGAGGCCCCCCGCCGCTTCGGCGAGAAAAACGCCGCCAAAGTCCTCGCCGCCCTCGAAACCGCCCGCACCGCCCCGCTCAACCGCTGGCTCTTCGCCATGGGCATCCGCCAACTCGGCGAATCCGCCGCCAAGGAACTCTCCCGGCTCCACCGCACCCTCACCGAACTCGCCACCTCATCCATCCTCGCCGAACTTCTCAGCGACACCCGGGCCGACGCCAAAAAGAAAAACGACCTGCTCTCCCCCCACGCCATCACCGGCGACGTGGGCCCTGCCGTCGCCGAGAGCATCACCGCCTTTTTCCAATCGGACGCCGGCCGCCAGGTACTCACCCGCATGGCCGTGCTGAGCCTCGATCCGGTCTCTGCCAACTACCTCCCGATCCCAGCCACCGCCGACCTAACAAACCTACCGCTCGCCGGCAAGACCTTCGTCATCACCGGCACCCTCAGCATCGACCGCGATGCGATGAAAGCCCTTATTGAAGGCAAAGGCGGCAAGGTCAGCGGCTCGATCTCCGCCAAGACCCATTATCTCCTCTGCGGCGAGGGCGGCGGCTCCAAACGCGACAAGGCCGTTTCCCTCAAGGTCCCCATCCTCGACGAGCCCGCGTTCCGCGCCCTGCTCGGCGAGTCGGCTTGAAGCGAGCCGCATCTTCCGTGGCCGCGTTGGTCACAACGCGCCTGCCAATGGCTCCGCGAATGAAGCGAACCGCAAAGACGCAGAGATCGCAAAGGCGGACGCGGAGCACATCTCTTCCGTGGCCGCGTTGGTCACAACGCGCCTGCGGATGGCACCGCGAATGAAGCGAACGCAGCATCCACAAGGAGAATCCACAGGCAATCCATTGGGTCCGAGCGGTTTGGCGGGCCCTCCGCCACCCGGAACGCGCCAATCCGGGCGACGATCGTCGCCCGGATTGTCGC
>JAIPKB010000106.1 GCA_021733795.1 Akkermansiaceae bacterium
GAGGGGATCCACCAGATCACCTCATACAAGCTGCCCCGCCCGCTCGATTTCTTCCTGCGCAAGCAGGCGCTCGAGGTCCGCACCCAGCAGTGGCTCGACCTGCTGCTGCCGGAATACCGGTTCCTCAAGGCCGCCCCGGCCTTCGGTGGTGACGGCGACGCCGCACTCTCGATGCACCTCAACCCGTTCAAGCGCCGCCGCGAACCGCCGGTCGTCTTCTGGTCCGGCATCATCGATGCGGGCCCCCAGCGCACGGAAGTCAAATGGACGGTGCCGGACTATTTCAATGGCAACCTCCGCGTGATGGCGGTCGGTTGCAATGCCACGGCGATCGGCGCCACGGAATCATCCACCCTGGCGAAATCCCCGATCATCCTGGTGCCTAACACCCCGTTGTTCGTCGCTCCGGGGGATGAGTTCGAAACCTCCCTAACCGTCTTCAACAACCTGCCGGAACCCGGGGAAACCCCGATCCAGATCACCCTCGAAACCTCACCGCACTTGGAAGTCGTCGGCGTGCCCTCGGCCACCCTGACCATGGCCGGCGGCACCGAAACCACCGCCCGTTTCCGCCTGCGTGCCAAGTCTGCCCTCGGTTCGGCCGACCTCCGGTTCACCGCCACCGGCGGCAATGAAACCATCCACCGCGCCACCACCCTGAGCGTGCGCCCGGCCAGCCATCATCTAACCAGCGTGACTACCGGCTGGTTCCGGACCGGCTCGACCGAGCAAAAGGTGACCCGCAAGCTGCACGAGGCATTCCGCCACACCGAGGCGGTGGCCAGCATCACCCCGTTTGGTCTCGCCCGCGGCCTGGAGGCCTACGTCAGCGAGTATCCCTACGGTTGTTCCGAACAAATCACCAGCCGCGCGATGACCAAGCTCGTCGCCTCCACTGAGGCGGATTTCGGCCTGCCGCCGGAACAGGCCGCCGCCGCGGTGCGCTCCGCCATCAACCAGCTCAGCGCCCGCCAGCGCGCCGATGGCGGCTTCGGCTATTGGTATCTCGACCAAGCCCGGCCGTTCGAGTTTCACTCGCTCTATGTCCTGCATTTCCTCAGCGAGGCGAAACTCGCCGGCCACGCGGTACCCGAGCCCCTGCTGAAAGGTGCGCTCAACTACGCCACCCGCACCGCCCGCGCCAAGGTCACCACCCTCACCGAGGCGGAACTCCAGGCCTACGCGATCTATCTGCTCGCCCGCAACGACACCAACCCGGCCCCGCAGTTGCTCAACCTCCGCGACACCCTCAACTCCCGGCTCAAGGGCCAGTGGGAACACCGGACCCTCGCCGGTTGGCTCGCCGCATCCTACAAGCTCCTCAAGAAAGACGGCGAGGCGGATAAATTGTTAGAATCCTGTCTCAAGGCCCGCGCCGCCGCCAAACCGGACTCTGGGAAGGATCCGTGGACCTACTACCGCACGCCGATGATGGAGGACATCGGTCTGTTCTACATCGAGTGCCGCCATTTCCCGGAACGCGCCCGCAAGTTCGGCATCGAAGACCTGGAACCGGTCATGAAACCGCTGCGTGACCAGGGCTTCAACACCCTCGCCTGCTCCTACCTCACACTCGCCCTCAAGGCCTACAGCGATCTCGCTGGCACCACCGGCGTCGAGGTCTCCATCGTCGGTCTGACCGCCGGCCAACCGGACATCCCGCTGGCCGGCCCGAGCGGCGGCCTCATCCGCTCGCCATTCGCCGACGGCACCACCGCCATCCGCTTTCTTCGCGAACAAAAGGGCAAGGGCGACATCGGTGCGTTCTTCCAAATCACCGAGCAAGGATACGACGCCGGGAAACCGAGCGGCCCGCTCCGCAGCGGCCTGGAAGTCTTCCGCGAACTCACCCCCGCCGACAAATCCCACCCGCTCCGCCCTGGCGATCCGGTGGAGGTGGTGCTGCGCGTCCGCAACGTCACCGGCAAACCCCTCGACCGCCTGGCCGTGGTGGATTTGATGCCCGCCGGCTTCGAGGTGCTGGCCGGCGATCTGAAATCCGGTGCCAACACCGTGCCTGGTGCCAGTTTCACCGAACTCCGCGAGGACCGCACCCTGTTCTTCATCCAGCTAACCGCCAATGGCGAGTGGTCCGTCAAATACCGGATGAAAGCCGTTTGTCCCGGCACCTTCATCGTGCCCCCAGCCCTCGCCGAAGACATGTATGACCGCGCCATCCACGGCGTCTCCACCCCCGGCGAAATCCGCGTCGAACCCGCCCCTTGAAAGTAGGACGGCCAGCCTGGCCGTCCTGGAAGGCGGGCCTCCAGACTACCGCACCCCCACACCCAACCAACTCACTCAATCTCCCGATTATCGGGACCGGCAGGGCGGGCATTTCTCGCTCTTTCAAGCCAGTTAGCGGCATTTTCAAGCCAGTTAGCGGCATTTTCTCGCAAATCATGCAGTTTTTTCTTGGCAAATATCACTAATTTGCCAATGTTCCCGGTTCAGGAGTATTCAGCAATGAATCTGCCTGCCATCCCCCCAGTCTTCCGGCTTAATCCCGCCGGACCAACGGCCCGGACGATGCCGTCGCTCCGGTTCTGCAGCTAGTTGCTTCCATCAGCGTTCCAGTTGCAACTTTCCAACCTTTATCCCCTCATTTTTTCCCTCTGAGATCCCCGCTGCCCCATGCGCGACGACCTGCTGGACAACTTGAATACCTCCTCCGCCCACCAGCCCCCATGCGGTTCATGATTGATTTCGCGCGGAACGAGTGAATGCCATCCACCGTCTGCCGATTCCTCGATCTCTATCTTAGACCAACCGATGTCACTGTTGAAATCACCCCCAAGCGCTTCGCTGCGATCCAGGTTCAATCAGGATCTGGCCCGCAGGCAGTTCGGCAGGATCCCTGACAACCTGTTTGAGGGATTCACCGGCCTTCGCGTTCATGTCGCGTGGGCTCCGGCCGTGTTGATGGGTGGCAACCAGCCGGACTGGCCGTCTTGTTGCGCAGTGTGTTGCGAGTTAGCCGCAGCTCGGAAACTCGCCCAGCCGGAGTGCCTCAATTGCGACCAACATCAACTTGACGGCATGTTCGGGAATGGAGAGGGTCATCATTTCACCTGTCGGCTCGGGGTGTCAAACTTCTGTCTGCCGATCCGGGTCCATGATGAGGTCGTCGGCATCGCCTATCTACAGGCCCTCGACGGCAGCAACGGCCACCTGCCTCCTGCCGACGACAACAACCCGATCAGCCCACTGGCATTCAAGCGCTTGGATCGGCACGGATTCGCCATGGCCACGCGCCTGTTGCGGATTCTCGTCCGGGCGGCCGAGACCTCCTGCATTGCCGAGATCCGCGAGGCCGAACTGGCGGATGCCCACCAGGCGATGGTGGCCATGGAGCAGGAACAATCGCATCTGCGCAAGCTCATCCGTCGGCCGGTACCGCCGACGGCGCACCTCGCGTGCCATCACCAACCGAACGACCACGCCGACCGGCTTCCTGCCCGCATGCTCGCGTACCTTGCCGCAAACTACTCCCGCCCGATCACTCTGCAACGGTGCGCCACCGACTTCGGCATGAACGCCGCCTACCTCTCCAGCGTCTTCTCCCGTGCCTGCGGCGTCTCCTTCAAGGCCTGCCTCACCGAACTGCGGTTGGAGAAGGCCAAGGAACTGCTTGCCGATCCCGCCCAAAGTGTCTCCGCCGTGGCCTATACCGTCGGCTACGCCAGCGAAAACCGGTTTCGCAGCGCCTTCAAACAAACCACCGGCCTGCCGCCCCGGGTCTGGCGTCAGCTCATGCAGACCGACGCCCCAGCCGCTGTCCACTGACACCGCGCCCGGCCCGCTCCCGCGATTACGAGTTGTCACTGCGAGGTGCGTGAGCCAAAAAAACGACGAGAAATCCAAACTTTTGGGCACTTGTCAGCTTGGGACTATCAGTGCAGCGTTGATCTTGATTCTTCAAATGGGTCCGGGGGATTCCCCTCCCACCGGAGGCCAGCGGCCCTTTCAACGGCCTTTACCTCAAACGCAATTCCTTGGCAGTTGGCATTGATCAGGGCTGCCGATTATTCAAAGCAAACAACACCAACAGGAGGAACATCATGTCAAACGTTGGCGCGATCAACCCACTGCTAATACCCGGTCTCCGGACCTATCTTTAGCCCCTCATGCACACCAACCGCGACAAGCAATTTCCCAGCAATCCTATGCCGGTCCGGGTGCTCCGTCCGGTCGGCCTCTGGCTGCTCGCAGCGGGCTTCGCTGCCGGTTTTCCACCGGCACCCTACTACAGCCTCCACGGGATTGTACGCGATCAGGTCGGCCAGACGCTCACCGCCGTGGGCGCTGAGGTCATCCTGTTCAAGGGCGGGGTGGAGGTGGGCCGCACCCCGATCACCACCGGCCAGATCGACCAGAATTACCTGCTCAACATGCGGCTCGACCATAATCGCAGCGGTACCGTTTTTTACACCGAAAAGGCAATCGCGGCGGGCGGAGTCTTCAGTCTGGTGGTCTCGCTGAACGGCTCGCTGTTTTATCCCATCGAGGTGGCGGGCACGCTCACCGCTGGCACGGGTGGCGAGCGTGTGAGGCTGGATCTCACGCTGGGCGAGGATCTGGACGAGGACGGCCTGCCGGACGTCTGGGAGCAGTGGCAACTGTATCAGGCCGGGATCTTCCCGGACGAGAACGGCGTCTGGGACCTGAGCCTGATCGATCCCAACGGCGACTTCGACAAGGATGGCCAGTCGGACCTTTTCGAATACATCGCCGGCACCTTCGCCGGCGACGCCACGGAACGATATGACATGCGCATCAAGGAGAAGCTCGCGGACAGCGTACGCTTCGAGTTCTACGGCATCACCGGCAAGGTCTACACCATCGAGAGCTCGCTCGACATGAAAACGTGGACGCGCGTGCCCTTCGCCGTGGGCGCACCTGGGACGGGCAACAGCGCCTATCAAGCCGGTGATGTCGGCATCGTCTCCGCCTTCGCCACGCCGCGTTCCACCAGCAAGGAATTCTACCGCCTCTCCGTCCGATGAAAGCATCCCTCTTCGCCCTCTGCCTGCTGCTTCCCGCCCCGCTGGTCCACGCGCAGTGGCGGAGCACCACCTACGCGCTCAAGGGCGGATGGACCTCGATCTACCTCCACGGCGACGCCACCCACGCCACGCCGGACGAGTTGTTTGCCTCGAATCCCGAGATCCTCGAGGTTTGGCGCTGGAATCCCAATCCCTCTCAGGTCCAGTTCACCAGCTCGCCGCTCATTCCGTCCGCCGGCACCGTGGAGTGGAGCGTCTGGGTGCGCGGCCAACCGGACCAGAGCACCCTTGGCAGCTTGGAGGGCGGCCATGCCTATCTGGTGAAATGCAGCGGCACAGCCGCTTCCAGCTACTCGGCGACCATCGTCCAGCAGCCGCTGCCGCCCAGCGCGGTCTGGGTGCGCAACGGTGCCAACTTCATGGGATTTCCCAGCGCCAAGGATGGCGGCAGCTACCCGACGATGGCCGCTTACTTTGCCACCTTCCCGGTTGCGGTCGCCACCAACACCAAGATTTACAAATACATCGGTGGCGACCTTGGGCCGGGCAATCCGATCCAGGTGTTCTCGACTTCGCAGGAGCGGGTGGACCGCGACCAGGCCTACTGGTTCCAGGCGGCGGTGGTCGGAAATTTCTACGCTCCGATCGAAGTCACACCCTCCAATCCCGACGGGCTGGACTTCGGCCGCACCGGCTCGGTGATGACCGTGCGCCTGCGTAACCGCGGCGATTCCGCCGTCACCGTGTCCATCAGCCCGGAGTCCTCCGCCGCCGCCCCGTCCGGGGAGACGCCGATTGTCGGCAGCGTGCCTCTCACCCTGCGCGCCTCCGATGGGACGGAGACCCCGCTCGGCGGGGCGATTACCCAGGTCGTCGGTCCGCAGGCCTCGGTGACCCTGAGCTTCGGCATCAACCGGAGTGCAATGAGCAGTGATGTCGATGCCTTCTACGCCTCGCTACTGCGCTTCAAGGATAGCGACAACCTGATGGACGTGCTCTTTCCAGCACAGGCCACCGTTGCATCGCTGGCGGGCCTGTGGGTGGGCGAGGCTGAGGTTGCCAACGTGGTGAGCAAGGTGGTGTCCTCGCCGGGTTCGACCACGCCGCGGTCATATCCGCTGCGCTTTATCATCCATGTGGATGACGGCGGCACGGCGCGACTGCTGTCTCAAGTCTTCATGGGCACCCTTGCCGGCGAGGGGAATCCGGATGGCCTTTGCACCCGCGAGGCCGGGCTCAAGCAGGACGCCAAGGCCAGTGCCCACCGGGTGAGCGTGGGCCATCTGCCGCTTGATGCGGTCGTCACCGCCGGCAGTGGCAGCGTGGCGCTCGGGGAGACCCTCGTGCGCACCGTCACCATTGACTACAACGATCCGACCAACCCCTTCGTCCACCAATACCACCCGGACCATGACAACAAGGACGCCCGGCCGGACGGCACCGTCATTTCCCTGAGCAATGGCGACGAGAGCTACACCATCACCCGCGCCTGCAGCTTCGAGTTCACCACCGGTCCGCCGACCGGCACCAGCTCGCTCGGCTGGGGCAGCAGCGTAATCGGCGGAAACTACTCCGAAGTCCTCGGCGGCCTGCGCAAGGAGGCCATCCATGTTTCCGGCACTTTCATCCTTCGCCGCGTCTCTGAAAACAGCAACCTCATCGTCAACTGATCTCCCGCGACCTTCTCACTCCAACCATTCCATCCATTCCATGAAACGCAGTCTTTTCCTCTTCCTGGCCACCACGCTGGCCTTCCACGCCTCCGCGCTTGCCCAGACCAAAGTGCCGTCCCTGATCAACTACCAGGGCTACGTCTCGAACAGTGCCGGGGTGCCCATCGGCAATGGCGAGCCGGAAAACCGCACGGTCACCTTCCGCTTTTGGAAGGACGCCTCGGACACTGCTGCCGCCAGCCGCCTCTACAGCGAGTCGCAAACCGTGACGATCCTCAATGGTGACTTCAGCGTGCTCATCGGCGGGGGCGCGGCGGTGGATGGCGAAACCAACACCGTCGCCACCGTGGCCGAGGTGTTCGCCAATAAGGAGGTCTTTCTTGGCATCACCGTGGATGATGGCAGCCCCGCGACCACGGATGCCGAGATCTCGCCGCGCCAGCAACTGGTGTCCACCGCCTTTGCCTTCCGCGCGAGTGTCGCCGAGGGTGTTGACAACGGCGCGATCTCCAACGCCATGCTCGATGCAAACGCGGTGAACACCGATCAACTGGTCACCTCCTCGGTAACCAATGACAAGATGGCTCCCTCCTCGGTGACCAGTGCCAATATCGTGGATGGCACCATCACCAGCGCTGACATCGGAACCGATGCGGTAGGGGCCGATGAAATCGCGGAAAATGCAGTGGGCCCAAGTGAGATCGCGGCAAACGCGGTCGACACCAGCGAGCTTAAAGATGGCTCGATCACCACCATCGATATCGCCAACGATGCCGTTACCGCTGCCAAAATCGCGGCGGATGCGGTCGGCGCGAGCGAAATTGCCTCGGGTGGGGTCGGGGCCGATGAGATTGCCACGGGCGCGGTCGGCACCAGCGAGATTGCCGATGGCTCGATCACGGGCAACGATCTCGCGACCGGTACGATCACCGCTGCCAAGATCGCGCCGAATGCGGTGGGCACCAGCGAGCTGGCCGATAGCAGTGTCACTGCGTCGAAGTTGGGAGCCAACACGATGCAATCGCTGGAAAGTCTCAGGATCATCCGCGGAGTCGTTGATGGACTTGGAAGAACCGTCTCCGGGGTCGGGTTTACGGTAACGAGAATCCAGATCGGAATCTATCTGCTCGACTTCACCCTTGATTTTTCCGGCACGCCCACATTATCGATCCCTAATGTTGTAAACGGATTACAGAGTGCTGCCTTTGCCGTCAACACCGGATTTGTCACTCCCGATGTCTCAACCAATAGCCGTATCATGGTGTATACCTACGCTGGTACCACTTTGGCAGACCTGGGCTTCACCTTCACTGCGGTGGGCCCGCGGTGATTCGAGCGCTGCTTGATATCAATACCGCCGGTTGGCCAGCTTCCATTCTACGCTCATGCACCCGATCTCCCGCACCATTCTGCCGCTGCTGGCATTGTCCTTGATGGCGGTCTCCGCCCATGCCCAGTTGGAGCTCTCGGCACCCAAGCGGTTCAACCCGTTGCATTCGGAAGGCGCGGCTTATGGGGCCACTGAGCCGGAGACCCCCGGACAGTTCTCGAGTGTCGGGGTGACCTCCGCCGGCGCGCCGCCGGGAGCCGTGGGCTTGTATCGCGATGCGCAAAACCAGGTGGTGCCCGAGTCCACCTTGCAACTGCGGCGCGCGCGCATCGGCAATGCGTTTGCCACCGGCGTGCCGCGCTACTATCTGGGCGACGAGATCATCCCGCCGCTGACTGATGCCGACAACAACCCGGCCTCCGCATCCTACTGGCGGACAATGCCGGTCCGTCCCGGCGAGAGTTTTGTCAATTCCAACGGTGCCGATTTGACCGATTTCCTGGGAGTCCAGATGCCCAACACCAGTGGCTCTTCCGGCACGCCGCTGCCGGCACTGGCCGAGGGCGAGTATGAGAGTTTTTACTACAGTCCGCACGCCGCCCGCGTGTTCGCCTCGCAGGCCGGGGCCGTGGAGATCTGGTGGGTCTCCGCCGGCCAGATCAACGGGGCATGGAAGTTCCGCAAAGAGACCTTCAACACTTCCGGTGCCACCTCGGTGCCGGTACGCAAGATTTACTGGACGGAAAAATCCTTCGATGGCCCGCGGGTACTCATCCCGAGCGGCCGGATCGAACTCGTCAATGCGGTGTATACCGCCAGGTTTCCGCCGGTGGTGGAAACGGAATACCAACAACTGGGGGCGGTGGAAAATCCCGACCCAAGTGCCCAACCCCCCGAGGAGCGGCGTACGCTCTGGTATGAGAAACTCAACGGCAACGGCCAACTCTCCGCCTACAATCTTGAAGGCCGGATCCTCGTCGAATACCTCGGACCGGAAATCTCACCCGGCAAGCAGGAATTCATCGGGGCGGATGTGGTGGAGGTGATCCGGTCGACACGCTCGCAAACCAACGAGATCGAGTTGGGCCGGGAAGTGCGTCCCCGCCAACCGGACGAGGACCTCACCGCCGCTCCGGTGCTCAATCTGTCCGCCGTTTCAGAGCCACCGTTTTTCGCGACCGCCGCGCTTGCGAATGGCAAGCTGGTGTATTACGCGGAACGGGAGAACCTGAACCCCGACCTGGTACAGTTCTATTGGCTGGAAAACCTGGATGCCGGAATCGATTTGCTGCCGGAGGGCGAGACGCCCGGCTTGCGTATCCCGTGGCCGAAATACAAGGATCGCTACAAATTCGTGTGGCCGGCGGACCCGGCCCGCTACGCCTATGTCACCACGGATTCCACCGGCAGTGACACCACCACCGGCCTGACCTTTCTGTCCAACTCGCTGCCCGAGATCGTCTATCAGGACGACCCGGCCCAGACCGAGGCGGAATTCGATTCCCTAAGCCAGCGGCTTGTCGTGGATGTGGGGTCCGACCAGTTCAACCGCACTCTGCTCAAGTTCACCAGCGGCAATCTCATCTGGTATCAGGTGCTCTACACCCAGGCGGAAAACCGCCCTGCCTATGTGGAGCCCGACCAAGGCTCCGCTGTGGCGGCAAGCGCCACGGTGGGCACCCGGATCGAACGCCCGTCGGCCGCCTATTCGCTGGCAGGAGCGATTTCCGGCGGCAAGGGCTACATGGAAGACGCCTACCTCAATCCCTATGAGTTGGGCGTGGAGGCGGCGGAGACCGGCGCGATCCTGCCGGTCAATGCCCTGCCAGATGACCGCGTGTTGACCGTGCGCTGGTTCCAGAAGATCGAGCCACCGGAAGGGCTGAGCGAGTCCTTCGACGGCTTCTACGTCCCCTCCAAGGTAGGCCGCTACACGGTATCCTACCCCGTTGTTTCAGAACATGAGGACACCATCGTGATGGCCTCCAATAAGGGCACGGTGGGCCTGACCTCGGCGCAAGCAGCCGGAGCGATCTATCAGCAGAACGATCCCGGGGCGATTGGCTACAACCCGAACGAGGAGCACGCCGTCAAAAAGGACAACCGGTTCTGGGCACTGCGTGATGACTTGAACGTAACCAGCGGCAGCGGCTACTCCTCGGAGCCCTTCGTACTGGTGGCCTACACCGATCCGGCGGACGGTCGCCCGGCGATGCGCCCGTTCCGGGTGTTGCGCGAGGACGCCCGGTACCAGTTCCAGTATTCCTGGACGGCTGGCAGCAAGCTCCAGGGCCCGATGCCTCTGCCTCTGATGCAGTTGCCCCTGCGGGCGGACGGCCGCATCGCCAACACCGAGGTCGCTGGCCTGCCCGATAGCCCCGCGGATACGACCGCGCCGGATCGCTATGCCAGCTTCACCTTTGAAGACCGGCAGGGCTACAAGTGGCTCTACCGCGGCCCGCACGCCGGCGGCGCGCCCACCCTAGGCATGCAGTGGTATTACCCGATGGCGGCTGATTTCTGCTTTCCCGGTCTCACCACCCCGCCCGCCGTGGGCACCGCACTGCCTTTCCTACGGCCCTTGGTAGACAGCGTGCCCCAGGGCGATGCCGTGAACGGAACGGCTTTCACCGTGAGCTACGCCCCGGTCTGGCCGGACAGCGTGCCGCCGCTACACGTCGCGGAGACACTCACGCTGACCAAATACGGCCTGCCGGACGTGCGCAATCAGAAAAGCGCGGAGATCCTCTATCAACAATCAATCGCCAAGGATGGCAGCGACCGCTGCAGTGTGATCCTGCACGATCCGACCCGCTACAAGGTGATGCCGCTGGCGGCTACCGGTTTGCTCAAGATTCCCGGCTCGATCCGGACTTCGATCTATCAGGGCAAGACCTACTTCCAGGGCTTGCCGCCCCATCTGCAGTCGCGCTTCTTCTTCGATCCGCTCGCCAGCTCCAAGGGCAGCCTGATCCTCAAGGGTGAGTTTCATGACGAGATCGCCGGCGAGGACTACCTCGATCTCAACGTGCTCTCCAGCCAGGATCTGGACGATCTCAAGGCCCTCGCGGAAAATGAGGACAACCTCGTCAAGAGCCAGTGGGAGAGTGCCATCGACGGACTCAAAAGCCGGATCGAAACTTTCATCGAAAACCCCGTTCAACGCGGCACTTACATCGTCTCCTCAGATCCTTCGCTGACTTATGATACGGCAGTGGATGAACTGGCGGAAATGCCGGATGCCGACACTGCGCGCGACAGCTACGCGCTAACCGCCAGTGGTCTGGGCCAAGGTTATGTGACGCTGATGTTCGCCAACGGCCGCAACCCCGGACTGACGCCGGTGGGGGATCCGCCGGTGATGCAGATCATCCGGGTGGTGCCGGAACTTTACAACGGCGACCTCAAGGCGCGCCTCTCCAGCAATCCGCTTGATGAAAAGGTCAGCCTGCGCCACAGCGGCGACTTTGCGGCCCAACCGGAAAACTATGAATTCGAGTGGTATCATGCGCCACCCACCGCCAGCGGGACCCAGCCACCGACCTATACCTACACCAACCAAACGATTCTCGGCAACCCGCAGACAGCCGCGAGCCGCGAGTGGCGTGCGATCCATTCGCCCACAAGTGCCCGACCGGCCTTGGCGGACTATCCGTCGGGGCTGGTGACGCTGCCTTACCAAGTGGCGATTCATGGACCTGAGGATGACGCTTCAAGCGCTTTGCCCGGCATCGTCTTCCGCGCCAATACGCCGGTGGACTTCAGCACTGGTGTTCCCGCCAAGATCACCTTCAGCGCCAATTTGGAAGCACTCGATGGCTTCGTGCTTTACGTCAACGGCACGGTCGCGGTGGTCCACCGCAATGGCGTGGCAGCGCTCGACGGCTTGCTGGCGGAAAATGCCTACGACCTGCGCCTGATGCGCGCCACCACGGCCACCGACCTCCCGGTCGAGGGCGAAAGACTGGTGGTGGTGGCCGAGGTGGCCGGCGTGTTGCATTTCCGGATTTTCGACGCCGCCGGCGCCCAGGTGATCGATACCGATGAATCCGAACTGGCCGGCAAGACCAGCGAGCTCACCGAGCTACGAGGCCGCCTGTCCGGCTTGTGGGCGACCACCAATCTCCTCAACAGCGACAAGCGCACGGTGGTGGACTCCGCCAGTGCGATCGTCGGCTTCGATCTCGACCAGGATGCCTCGTCCGGTCTCAGCGCCGACGGTTTGCAAAAGCAATTCGCCGTCGGCGAAGGCTACTTCGTCAAAGGACCTAACATCATTGAGGTGGCCCTTTACAGCGCTGCTGACGCCGGCGCGCTGAGCAATGTCGATTTCCGTCTCGAAGGTTCCACCCGCATTGATCGGGTGACCGCCGGTGGTTCACCGTGGGAAAAAGCCACCGGCAGCCCGGTCTTGGACAACCGCGCGACCATCGGTGGCTCGCCGACCGCGCCGCTGGGCAGCCCGCTGCTGGTGATGAGCGACAATTTCTTCACCCTACGTTACAAAGCCAAGGAAACCCTGGCGGACGGGATCACCCCCAATCCAGCCTATACCCTAACCGGTGGAGCCTGGACCAACTGGACCCGCCCGGTTCTCGTCGAGGGCTGGATCAAGCGCGTGCTTGCGGCGATCAACCCCTTCAACCAGCGCATGACCGACCTGTTCAACAACGCGGTCAACACCGACGTCAGCCTGCTTACCCAGGCCGGCACCCGCTGGGAAGGGGACATCGCCCTCACACTCGACGCAATCAATGACTACGGCCTGATCGAGATTTACGAGACGGTGCTCAAGCGCGGCAAAGGGATCAGCATCAAGTCCGGCTATGACTACGGTCCAGCCAACGACGCCCTGCTGTTAGCCGCCGGTTACCTGAGCGATCTCTATACGATTCTCGGCAACGAAGCCTATTCCGATGCGGCCAACCCGACGATCTCGATCGATGACGCCAGCTCGTCCACCGAGGTCAACACCTCGCGCTTCTCTTTCGAGGGCCAGGTGGCCAGCGTACTGGAAGAAGAGCTCGCACTCCTTCGAGGCCGTGATGATTTCCTCAGCCCCCAGGTGACCCAGTCGCCGTTCTATAACCGCCTGTTCTGGAACTACACCCGCGGCATCGACTCCGGCGAGGCGCTCTACGCCACCAACTACAATATCAAGGAAAAGGTCGGCAGCAGCACTGCGGACGGCGCGATCGACGCCGCCGACGCGCAACGCATGTTCCCGCAAGGTCACGGCGATTCCTACGGCCACTACCTGACCGCGCTCAAGGGATACTATCAACTACTGACCGATCCGAACTTCACGTGGACGCCGCGCATCGAGTCGCTCAACATCCTCGGCAACACCGTCTCGGTGGACTATCTGGACGAGCGCAAGTTCGCCAAGGCCGCCTCGAACGTGGCGCGCACTGCCGAGCAGGTCGTCAGCCTGACATTCCGTCAGCAATACCAAGACGATGCGGCGGACGGCTGGGAGTCGTTCCGGGATGGCAAGTTCAATGGCGAAACCGGCAACACCCGGCACTGGGGGCTGGATGCCTGGGTTTCCCGCGCGAATCAGGGCGCATACTACCACTGGGTGGTAGGCAACGCGATGCTGCCGGACGTGGATGATACCCACACCGGCATTCAGAAAATCGACCGCACCACCGAGCCCGAGCTTCAGTTGCTGGTGTTGTCCGCGGAGTCGTTCCAGACCACGCTCGACAATGCCAACGCCCACCTCAACCCGCTCGGGCTGAGCCCGGGAGCGGTCGCCTTCGACATCGATCCCGCACAACTGCGCGCCGGCAAATCGCACTATGAACAGGTCTATGACCGATCGTTGGCGGCGGTGCTCAATGCCAAGGGTGCCTTCGATCAGGCGGCCAAAATGACCCGTCTGCTGCGCAATCAGGAGAACACGGTCGATGAGTTCAACACCGCACTGCAGGATGAGGAACGCGCGCTCAACTATCAGTTGATCGATCTCTATGGAAGCCCGTATCCCGGCGATGTCGGTCCTGGCAAAACCTACGCCCAAGGCTACTCCGGACCGGATCTCAACAACTGGTTTGTCATCGATCGTCCTTCGCCGGACTTTGGGACCAATCGCCAGTCGGTGGTGGTGAATGCCCGGGTGCCGACCCATATTGGTGATCTCCTTGAGTTCAGCGACTTCATCGACGGCGATTCCGCCGGTGCCTTGAACCACATCTTGTATCCCGTCATTTCGACTGTCGTCGGGACTCAAATTGCCGAGCGGACCTTTTCGGTGGCACCCAGTCCCTTCGGTCAGTTTGCCGACGAGTGGGCGCCGGGTATCGATCTTGGCAAACGCGGTCTCACCGGGCGGCTGCAGCAGGCCCTCAACAACGCCCAGCTCGCCTATATGGCCGTCAAGGAGGCTGGCGACCGTCTTGAGAACTCCGATCGCGCGTTTGAGCGCAAGGCTGAGTTTCTTGGGGAGACGATCGAGTTCCATTGCAACAGCATCGCCAATCGGGTGAATTACAATGACACCAACCGCGATTTCAACAGGGCGATTGCCGGATTGCAAGTTTCTCAGGCGGCTTTCCAGGCGGCAAAGGAGACAGGGGATTCGGTGCAAACGGCGATCATCGAGTCATTGCCCAAAGTAAACGGTGTTGCCAATGATGTCACGTCCTCGGTCCGGGGCGTGAGCAAAGCGGCCTCGACCACCCTCGGGAAGGTCTTCCAGGGTCTTCGAATCGGCGCTCAAACCGCCGAAGGTGTGGTGAAGATGCAGCAATCCAAACTGGGCCGCGAGTTCCAGCTCGAACTCGAGCGGCGCGGCTACAGCCACGAGGAGTTGCAACTCGCTTACGAACTCGACCTGAGCCTGCAGGAAATGCTCGTGGGATATCAAGAGGTGGCGCAACTGGCGCTCAACATGCAGCAGGCTTGCGAAGAGGTACGCAGCGTGATGGCGCAAGGCGACCGCATCCAGTTGGAGCGGGAAATCTTCCGCAAGCGCGCGGCTACGGTGGTGCAGGGCTACCGCACCAACGATCTGACCTTCCGTGCCTTCCGCGACGAGGCGCTTGAGCAATACCGCACCCTGTTTGACCTCGCCAGCCGTTACACTTATCTCGCGGCCAAGAGCTATGACTACGAGACCGGCCTGCTCGGCACCCCGCAAGGCCAGGCGGTGATCTCGCGGATCGTCAGCGCCCGTGCGCTTGGCGATCTGGCAGGTGGGGTGCCGCAGACCACCGTCAGCACGCTCGGCGATGCCGGGCTGGCCGGCACCATGGCCCAACTCCAAGCGGATTTCTCGGTCGCAGAGGGCCGTCTCGGGATCAACAATCCGGACACCAACGGGACCCTGATTTCAATGCGTCAGGAGTTGTTCCGCATCCTCAACAATCCCGCCATAAGCGAAGATGACACCGCCTGGCGGCAGGTCTTGGAACAACACATCGTCAGTAACCTGATGAGTGATACGGACATCGCCACCCAGTGCCGCAACCTGCGGAAGGCCGATGGTTCGCCGGTGCCCGGTATTGTGATTCCCTTCAGCTCGACCATTGAAAACGGCAAAAACTTCTTCGGCTTGCCGACTGCCGGTGGTGACCACTTGTTCTCCGCCTCGAACTTCGCCACCAAGATTTACTCGGTGGGTGTGGTGTTCGATGGCTACGTGGGCATGGACCCCTATGCCGAATTCAATCCGGGTGCCGGCTCGGCGGATACCAATGATCCGAACGTGCTGAGCGCCACCCCGTATCTCTATCTGATTCCGGTGGGCGTGGACAAGATGTTGGCTCCGCCGCTGGGAGACACTGGCATCGAGCGGGCGTGGATGGTGCAGGACCAGGCGCTGCCACTGCCCTACAATCTCGGCGCGAATGCCTTCTCCTCAACCCAGTTCTTCAGTGCCAACGGCACGCTAACCGAGCAACCGTGGATTCTGCGCAAGCATCAGGCGTTCCGCGCGGTGGATGATGCCGCGTTCTTCTACGGCGGCTTGCGCGCCGAGTTCGGCAGTTCACGGCTGGTCGGCCGCAGCGTCTGGAACACCCAGTGGAAAATCGTCATCCCCGCGTATGGGCTGCTCAACGACGAACAAACCGGTCTCGACCGCTTCGCCGCCACGGTGGATGACATCAAGCTGTTCTTCCGGACTTACTCGAACTCCGGAAACTAACATCCAAGCTCGCACCGCGCTCCATGAAAAATTCGGTCTTTGTGCTCATTCCGGTTCTTGCGATCCTGGGGTGGCTGGGCTGGCATGGGACGGCCTCCAAAAATGCGGTTACTGGCAACGGAGCGCCCACGATCATCTGGCAGGGCGAACCGCCGACCCGCACGGTGACGGACGCGGAGGAGGTTTTCAAACGGGCATTCTGGCGACGACCTTCTGTTGAGGACGAAATCCTGCACGCCGAGCGCCACGAATGGAGCTGCGCCGAGGGTCTTGTTAGATGGCAGTGGTTCCTCGTTGTGAAAGCCTCGCCCGGCCTGCTCAAGGATCTGCGTGATGATAACTCTTTCGGGCTGGTGCCGACGGCTGCGGTGTCCGCGGTTTCCACAGCGCCGGTCTGGTTTGCCTTCAAGCCGGCGGAAGTTTCGGAAATGCAGTCGCCAGACTCCGGGCTGCGGCTGATGTTCGGCAAAAACGACAACACTCTCTACGCCACTGCCTCGGGTCACGGCTTCACCAAGGGCGAACCGGAACCGCCGCCGTCCATTCAGGAAGCCCCTGTTCCCGGCCGCATCCCTACCACGTCCCCGCCCAAAACGGAATCGTGATTGGCAGGAAATCCTGCCAAATCGCAAGGCATTTTTTTGAAAGTCTGATGGCTTGTGGCTGCGGGAAAAAGCACTTTAGTGCTAAACAAATCGGGCTATTCTCGCTCAGTTTCGACTGACCCGAACTCGAGATTGAGATCGTGTTTGCCGAGGACCCGCCTGCCGTGGCACTCGGCGGGGTGGAAGTATCCACTGTGGGCGACGATGATCTGGATCGCGCCGTGCGTTGTGCATAAAGCTCCCACCACTGCGCCTGCGAACCACGCACCGCCATGCGGCGGACCAACCGCCGCCGCGGCAAGCCCTTCCATCGCCAGATTCAGGCGCTCCATGGCACCGGCCCCACACCCGGCACATAGAGCTCCGCGTAGGGATTGATGGGATTGTGAAGAACGGCGCGTGGCGGATATGCAGAAGATTTCGCTTGGATTGTCTGACCTGCAAGCTACCCTTGTGCTTGAAAAGAATTGCCCATGAAATCAGCCGCAAACCCCATTTCCCCACATGATCGCGCAGAGCGAATGAATTGGAGGTGTTTCTCGATGGTAATAGGTTTGGTGGTCGCCGGCCTGCTGTCGGTGGTCGGGCAGGAAGCCTCTCCGCCAGCCACCACGCCTGGTGAGAGCGGGCTCTCGATCGAGGCCGTGGAGGATCGTTTGAAGGAGATCGAGGGCAATCCTGATCTCGATGATGAAGCGAAGAAGGCGCTGGCCGACGGTTACCGGCAGGCACTGGACGCGCTGAAGCAGACCGGCCAGTTTCGGGCGCTGGAAAAGGAATACCGGCGGACGCTCGAGGATGGGGCGGAGGAAACCCGGCGAATCCGGGCTGAGATCGAAACCTTGAAGGATGCCGATCCGGCGAGCCAACTGCCGGACGGAATCAACGGCAAATCCACCAACAGCCAATTGGACGGGGCGCTCTCACAGTTGCAATCCGAACTGTCCGCGCACAAGGTGGAACTCGCGAGCCTGGAAGATGAACTGACCGCGCTGCAAACGCGTGTGGGGAAAATCGATGACCGCAGCAGCGCTGCCGCAGGGGAACTGGCGGCAATCGTTAGCAAACTCGAGACCGTTGGCGAGGCTGATGAAGCGAGCGACCCGATGAAGCAGGCCGAGCAGGCCACCCTGGAAGCGGGTCGCGCACAACTTCAGGCGGAGATCGCGATGCTGGAGCAGGAAAGTCTCAGTGGCGGAATCCGCCTGCCCCACCAGGAGGCGGCCCGCGATTTGGCGGAGATGAAGATGGTGGCCACCGAAAAACGGATCGCCATGGTCCGGGATCTGGTGGCGGCGGTACTGGCGGATAAACTGGGGAGTACCGAATCGATGGTGGCCGACGTTCGCCGCAAGAATCCGCAGGTCGCGCCGGCATTGGACAAGTTTCTCACGGAGGTTTCCGGCCTGATCGCCGAGGCCCGGCAGGTGGAAGGCTCGATCGAGTCCTGCGGTCGGTTGGCCGCGGAGCGCGAGGCGGAGTTGAATCGGATCGCCAGCGGCTTCGACGAGTTGGAGCAGCAACTCGACCTCGGCGCGCTGGAGGGTTCACTGGCCCAGGGGTTGCTGGATCATTTGCGGACGCTGCCGACCGAGCGGGACAGCCAGCGGAGGCTGGCCAAGATCAGCTCGCAGATGAAGGAGGCCCGCAACGGGCTGTTCGAGCTCAACCGGTCGATCCGGGAGCAGACGCGCCCGACGAAGTCCGAAAGTGGCGGCGGCGCGGAGCCGGACGAAGGGGTTGGCGGGGATGCCGGAACAGAAATCGCCGCGCTGCAGGAGACCTGGAAGACCCTCAGGCAGGACCTGCGTGCCAGTTACGGGAGATGGATCCGAAACCTTGGTCAACTGGATCGGGCGGAGCGTGGCATCCAGGCAAAGAGCCACAGTTTCCGTGATTTTTCCACCGAGAAGCTGCTGCTGGTGCGGACTTCCCCGGCGATCGGGCTGCAAACCTTCCGGTCATTGCCGGGGGGCTTCCGGTACTGCTACGGGATCGACCGCATCAGCGAACTGGGAGAACGACTGGCCGCGCTCCCGCTGGTGTTCGACCTCGTAGTCGTGGCGTTGACTGCGGCTTTTCTGGGCTGCCGGCGGCTGTTCAAGCGCTGGCTGCGCGAATCGAGCCAGCGGACGAGGCGCATCTCCTCCGACCGCTATTTCCATACGGTGGTGGCGTTTTTGATGACGCTGTTGCTGGCGGCACCGCCGGCGCTGGCGACCGCATTGTTAGGCTGGGCATTGATGTTTCAGCCGGACTCCTCGCAGTGGAGTTCCGGGCTGGGAGAGGGGCTGTTGGCGGTCGCATTGTTTTTACTCGAGGCGGGATTCCTGATCGCGCTGTGCCGCAAAGAGGGGCTCGGGGAAGGGCACTTCCGCTGGAATCCGGCGATGTTGCGGCGCGTCAGGCGCTTCACCTGGTGGCTGATCCTCGCCTACGTCCCGACCGCGATCACCCAGCACCTGGTGCTGGCCGAGGCGGGTGTTTCCCATCTGGACGGGTTGGGCAGGTTGGCCGGGTTGGCGATGGTGCTGGCGCTGGGGATGGTGGTGGCGTTGATGATGCACCCCGAAGACGGGGTTGGCGCGTTGATTCATCGGCATTCGCCGCGCTCGCTGTTCGGTCGTCTGCGCAAACTGTGGTTCGGATTGATCGTGCTGCTGTCCGTGTTTCTGGTTGTTTTGTTGGTAAGTGGCTTTCTTTTCGCCGGTTTGTTGCTGGCGGATGCGATCATGAAAAGCATGGTGCTTGCGGGCGGGGCCTTCGTGGTCTATGGGCTGATCCTGCGGTGGTTCTCGATCCGTGAGCGCAAGTTGGCCCTGAAGGAGATCCTGCGCGACCGGCGGACCCGGCAGCAGGCGGCATTAAAGGAACAGGTTGAGGGAGAGAAACTGCCGGTCTCGTCGGCCGATGAGGCACCAATGCCGGAGGTCGAGGAGGTGGAAATCGATCTCGCCACGGTGGGGGAGCAGACGCGCAGCCTGGTCGGGTTCCTGGTCGGAGTCGGCCTGTTGCTGAGACTGGTCGATGTCTGGTCGGAGTTCGAGCCGATCGTGGATTTCCTGCGGAGTTCCTCGGTGTTTGGTCTTTTCAGCATCGCTGATCTCGCGGTGATCGCTCTGGTGGTCTCGGTGGTCATCGCGACGTTGCGGAATCTGCCCGGCCTGCTCGAGTTGCTGATCCTGAGGCGGCTGGGCCTGGATGCCGGCACGCGGAATTCGATCGTCACGCTAGCCAATTATGCGGTGATCGCTACGGCTGCCGTATTCCTGTTCCAGACGCTGGGGGTGGACTGGTCGCAGTTCGGCTGGATCGCGGCGGCGCTGAGTTTTGGTCTCGGCTTCGGTCTGCAGGAAGTGGTCGCGAATTTCGTCTGCGGAATCATCCTGTTGTTCGAGCGGCCGGTCCGGGTCGGTGACATTGTCACGGTGGACGGGATCGACGGCGTGGTTTCGAGGATCCAGATCCGGGCGACCACCATCACCAACTGGGACCGCAAGGAATTCGTGGTGCCGAACAAGCAGTTCGTCACCGGCACGGTGCTCAACTGGACGCTGAGCAGCTCGGTGAACCGGATCCTGATCGTGGTCGGTGTGGCCTACGGAAGTGATACCGAGAAGGCGCGGCAGATCCTGCTCGACG
>JAIPKB010000107.1 GCA_021733795.1 Akkermansiaceae bacterium
CTGCGGCACCGCCCAAAATCAACGCTGGACGGCGGCGCGGAATCCGCTACGGCCCGGGCTTGTCGCCGCCCGGCGGCACCGCACCGCTTGCCGCCGTGGCGGAATGGTAGACGCTGCGGACTTAAAATCCGCTGACTTCACGGTCGTGGGGGTTCGAGTCCCCCCGGCGGCATGCGGGTGGCCCGTCCCGCTCTCGCGCCCTCATCATGTCAAACCCCGTCATCAACTACTTTGCCGAGTTCAAGGTTCTCAAGAGTGCCTCGAAGGACTTTTGGCTGACCAACGCGATCCAGTTTTTCGACGGCCTGGCGTATTTCTCGATGATCACGGTGCTGTCGCTGTATTTCACCGTCAACTGCGGGTTCAACGACGTGGACTCGGGGGCGTGGGTGGGGATTTACACCCTCTACATTACGGCGTTTGTGTTCGCGGTGGGCTCGATCTGCGATGTGATCGGGATCAAAAAATCGTATTTCATCGGGATCGGGTTGCTGGCGGTGGCGCGGCTCGGGCTCGGGGTGATGCCGACGTTTGCCAACCATGAGCTGCACCTTGGGTTCGGCGGCTTGGGCAACGGCTGGCTGGCGTTCGACTACGTGACGGGTTCGCGGCAGCTCGGGGTGAAGGGGTTTGTGATCATCATGGCGCTGGGCACGGCCTTCATGGCACCGGTGACGATGACCTCGCTGCGGCGGTTCACCAGCAAGAAGGTGCGGGCGACCGGGTTCAACGTGTATTACCTGCTGATGAACATCGGCGCGATCATTGCGGGGGCGTTGGTGATCGACGGGTTCCGGACCGGGTTTCCCGGCACGGCGGCTCTTCTGACCCGGATCGGAGTGCCCCTGCCGCAAGGCGCACTGGACCTGCTCGGCAAAGGGTTTGGCGACGTGACCGGCAACCTGGCGATCTTTGATTTCGGGTTTGCGATGTCGCTGGCGGCGCTGGCATGTGTGGCGTTGATCAATGAGGACAACTGGGCCGAGCCGGAAGAGCGGAGTTCCGGGGCGAATGAGAGCAAGCGGCCGCTGGCGATTTTCATGGAGGTGTGGAAGGAAAGCGCGTTCCAGAAGCTGTTGTTGTTCCTAGTGCTGACGATCGGGGTGCGGCTGGTGTTCACCCACCAGTTCCTGGTGATGCCGAAGTATTACACCCGGGTGTTGAGCAGCGACTTCGAGCTGGGGCTGGCCAACTCGATCAATCCGTTCATCATCGTGGTGGGTTTGATCGTGCTGATTCCGGTGATCAACCGGTTTGCGACGGTGAAGCTGATCATCATCGGGATGGCGATCTCCGCATTTTCGCTGGTGTTCATGGCGGTGCCGCTGGATTGGATCATGGCACTGCCGTTCATTCGCAACGTCCAGCAGGCGTACTTTTTCATTATCATCAGCCAGATCCTGGTGTTCGCGCTGGGCGAACTGATTTTCAGCCCCCGGTTCACCGAGTATATCGCCTCGGTATCGCCACCAGACAAGGTTTCCTCCTACATGGCGCTCTCCGCCCTGCCGACGTTCATTTCCAAACCGATCAACGGGTTTGTCAGCGGGATTCTGATTTCCCGATACTGTTACGACGGCATCCGCCCGAAGATTGAAACCGGCAACATCGACTACAACCATTCGCCCGAGTTCATGTGGATGATCTATCTGGGGCTGGCGGTGATGAGCCCGATCGCCGTGATTGTCATGCGGAATTTCATCACCAGCAAGACATCCCCCGCCGCCGAAACCCCAGCCGAGGAGCCCGCCGCATGAATAAGATCCGCCTGATTTTGCTAGACGCGCTGATTCTGTTTGCCGTGTCCACGGTGTTCGTGGTGTTCGCCGACCGCGCTTTTTCCGGCCTCAAGGGGAAGATCCCCAAGGATGATCCGGTGGTGACCGCCATCGGCCAGGGTCAGATCGACGGCCTCAGGGCGAGCATCGCGCTACTGGAGAAGGATCCGAAGGTGGGAGCCAAGGTGGCGCTCAAGACCGATGAACACGGGCGCACCTCGCTGATGCGGGCGGCCTACGCGAATCTCGTGGACGCCGGCAAGCTCAAGGAGGCCGATGACAAGCGCACCGAGATGATCGGGGTGTTGCTTGAACACGGGGCATTGATCGACGCGGTGGATCACGACGGCTGGACCGCCCTGATGTGGGCGTGCTGGAGCGGGATGCCGGCCACGGTGGACCGGTTGCTCGAAAGTGGAGCCTCCCCTGCCGCGGCGGACGCCGAGGACAATACGGCGTTGATCATCGCCGCGCAGCGCGGCCACGCCGGGATCGTCAAGGCGCTGCTGGCCAAGGGGGCGGACCGGTCCGCACGCAACAAGGCCGGAAAAACCGCACTCGCCGCGGCGGAAACCGGTTTTGCCGAGCATCCGGCGAATCAGTATCCGGAGTTGGAAAGTGGCTACCAAGCGGTGCTGGCGGCATTGCGGTAGGGAGTGGCAAGGCTGCGATTTTCAAATCGCCGTGGCCGTTTCTGCCGTCTTGACAGCGCCGCCCGGGATGCGATGATTCCCCTGTCATGGCGCACTTTCTCGATCCCCGCAGCGACATTGTCTTCAAGCGCATCTTCGGCGAACACCCGGAGATCCTGCGGGATTTTCTCAACGGCGTGCTGCCCTTCGAGGACGAGAGCGAGTTCATCACCTCCCTCGAATATCTCTCCAGCGAGCAGGTGCCGGACATCCCGCTCATCAAGAACAGCATCGTCGATGTCCGCTGCAAGGATGCCGCCGGGCGGCAGTTCATCGTGGAAATGCAGATGGCCTGGACCACCGCTTTTCTCCAGCGCGTGCTCTTCAACGCCAGCAAGGCTTACGTGCGCCAGTTGGAAAAGGGCGAGCAATACGAACGGCTCTGCCCGGTCATCGGTCTGAGCCTGCTGGACGCGACCTACGACCCCGATCCCGACAACTACTATCACGACTACCGGATCGTGGAAACCGGTAACCCGGAGCGGGTGCTCGAAGGGCTGCGGTTGGTGTTTGTGGAACTGCCAAAATATCGCGAAACCCGTCCCCAGGAAGCGCGCAAGCTGCGCTGGGCCTGGCTGAGATTTCTCAAGGAAGCCGGTGGTGCCGGCAGCCATGGCCATCCCACGGTGGATGAATTCCGCCGGGAGGTGGGGCTCAATGATCCGCTGCTCCAGGCACTGGACATCGCCGAGGAATGCGGTTTCAGTCCGGCGCAACTGGAGCGCTATGATGTGTTTTGGGATGCGGTGAGCCGTGAGCGCACGCTCATCAGCGGAAAATACGCCGAGGGCCGTGCCGAGGGCCGTGCCGAGGGCCTGGCCGAGGGCGAAATCAAGGGCCTGCTTAAAGCCGCCACGAGCATGAAGGCGGCGGAGATGGCTCCCGAGATCATCGCGCAGACCACCGGGCTCTCACTCGAACAAATATCCCAACTGTGACCAGGCTCGAACTTGGCAAACGCCCTCAAATTGCGGGCGTTTATGGAGTTCTGAAACTAGCGGGGCTGCGCCTCAGACCCAAGACGACAAGACCCAAGACGCAAGACGAAGAATTTGACCTAACGACAACACATTCCCGGTTTCAAGGACTCTAGCGGGAGATCGCCAGCGCAGTCGGACGCGCCCGGCGCGCGATCACGGCGAATTCCTCCGACAGTCGCTCATCGACGGTTAGATTCCTCCAGAACTCCGCCGCCCAACCGGCGGTCTCCTGCCAGGCCTCGCGCATCGCCGGGACAGGCGGCAGCGGGGCAAAGGTTCGCGTCACCAGCTCGCCCTGTGGTCCCGGTGCCCACAGCATCGGCAACATGTCATAGGCCGGGGCGACGCGGAACGGCAGCGCGTCGTCCCACCAGAATGACAGATTGCCAAGGTGCATGTCGGTGTTGCCGATCAGCTCGCCAAATGCGTGCAGGTGCCGCACCTTGGCGATTTCCTGCCTATCCGCCAGTCCTGCGCCGACCAAGGACTCCATTGCGGCAGGCCAGTCCCGCGGCAGGCTACCGATGGCAGCCGCATGCAGCGATTCCAAGCTCACCGTGCCCCGCCGCCCGCCGTCGGGTGTCCGGTCGAATCTTGGAACCATCAGAAAACGTCGGCCCCCGACATCATGAATCCGCACGCCTGCCAGTCCCAGGCCGGCCCGCTCCAACACCGCGTGGGCGTGGTATTCGGCCAACAACAGATCCGCCCAGCGGCGGCCGGTGGCCTGGTCCAGCGGTGGCGAGAATTTCACCAGCATCTCGCAGGGAAGCCCCGCCGGGTCCCGCAGAGTCAGGGAAAACTTCGGTTGTTCCCCTCCGGCGGAGGTCCCGGAGGTGGTGCTGGCCGCCTGTGCCGCCAGTTCCGGAAAATCGGCTTCGGCCCGGGTTTCCGGAACTGCGGCGCGAGCCAGCGCCCGGCGCAGGCAGTCCTCGCCCAGCACCAGATCTCCCGGCACATCCTCGCCCGCGGCCTGGAGAAAAACCAGTGTATCGTCGTCGCCCCACTGGCGCGGGTCTTCCGGCACCCGCAGGGCTCGGGAGGATTGCCGCGCGATGGCCCGGCCCAGGAAACCTTGGGGCCGCACATCCCCCAGAAACCACGGAAAGCCGTGCCACAAACCCTCCCGATTGGCAAACTGACCGGCCCAGGCGGGCGCGTCCTCCAGCCAACTCACCCGCCACAGGCGGTCGTGCAGCGCCTCCAGTCGTGCCCATTCGATCACCCCGCCAGCGGCATCGATCCTAAATAGGGGCCACTGATTGCCCGCCCCTGGCAGTTCGCGGCGCAGCGCGTAACGGGTGCGCCGGGTAGCCCCCATTTTCACCAGTTGATCGCCGAATCCGTTCAGTGCCCGGTGAATCGTCGTCCGGTTCACCCGGAGCACCGCTGCCAGTTCCACGGCGGAAACCGGTGCCCTGCCGCGCAAGGGCGGACCTAAATCCTGAAGGGTAATGGTGCGGGGTCTGGCCATGGTTTCTGGGTTAATTATGCATCAAAAATGAATTTGTTCAAGTGCTTTTAAACGGCTTTTATTAAGCATGTTTTGTATATTTGTTGAAATATTATGCATCAAAAACTGAGACTAAAATCACTTCATTAGCCATCTTCGCAGCGCCTGCGGCAGATCCGGCCAATGGAGCACTGGCTATCTTACGGATCGCTGGCTTAAGCCGGCGTGTCCTGGCGGGCAAGGTTAGCCGTGCTTTCAGCGGTACTCAGCGCTTCAGCGGTTTATCGGTCTCGAACCACCGGAAGCTTTGAAAGTTTGGCTTAGTACTGCTTTGTTCATTTGGATCTCATGCTCCGAAAACCTTTGTCGCAAGCTTTGTCGGCCCGGTTCCAAGTGCTCGAAATGACAAAGTTTACGACAAAGTTTACGACAAAGTGGAAATTAGTCATTCTCAATTGATTCGCCCGGACGCGTCGGAAACGCGTCCCTGCCGTTTCAAGACAGCCGGTGAGCTGCGAAAGCGATGTCGAAAGGGATTGCCGGACCGGTCGCCCCGGTCCACACTCCGCCATGGCGTTGCCAAACCGCTATCCGGTCATTTTCAACCCGAAGGCCCGCAGCCAGCGGGGACGGGGAGCCTTGCGGTTTTTGATGGAAAACGCCGGTCGCTTCGTGCTTTATGCCACCAATCACAGTGGCGAGGCACGCGAACTCGCCGCCGGACTCGCCGCCGCGGGGGAAAAGGTGGTCATCGCCGCAGGCGGTGACGGCACCGTCAACGAGGTGGTCGGTGGCCTGGCGGGTAGTGACACCGCGCTGGCGGTGCTGCCCACCGGCACCATGAATGTCTTCGCCCGGGAACTGGGGATGCCGTTAGGGAACCTCGACCAGTGCCTGGAGGTGATCGCCCGCGGAATTGTTAGAGAAATCGACTTGTTCGAGGCCAACGGTTCGCCGTTCGTGCAAATGGCCGGGGTGGGGTTCGACGCCAAGGTGATCGAGGGCACCACCTGGAAATCGAAGATGGCGCTGGGACCGCTGGCCTACCTGCTGGCGGCGGTGAAGGTGCTCGGCGAGCGCCCGCCATTGCTGGAAGTCCGCTGCGATGACGGCCGCGTGGAAACCGGGGTGGCGGTGCTCGCGGGCAACGGCGCGCTTTACGGCGGACCGTTCCGGTTTTTCCACAAGGCCGACAACCGGGATTCGATGCTTGATGTCCTGGTATACAAAAAGGCGGGATACCGGTTGGTGTTGGATTCGCTGCGCGGTCTGGCGCGCGGGGGGATCGACCGGGTTTCCGAAACGGTCTATCTGCAGACCGGGGGGTTTGTGGTGGATGGCGGGGAACCGGTGCCGGTGGAGGTGGACGGAGAACTGTTAGGCCGTTTCAAGGCAACCCGGTTCGCCCCGGCCGGGCACAGGCTGCGGGTGATCGCTCCGGAGGAACCGGCAGCGGGGGCGAAGGCTTGGCCTGAAAGGGAAGATTGAACCGCGAATGGACACGAATGGACGCTGGGCCGCCCCCCCGGAAAATCCCGGTACGCGGCAACGCCACCTCACCGTCCCTCCGGCTCCAATACTGCCCGGATGATTTCCTCCATCGCCTCGATCTCCGCGTCGGTTAGGGGCGCGAATTCCGGTAGGTCCCGTTTTCGTTTCGACAGCTTTCCTCCGTTCTGGCGGCACAGATTCACGAACAAATCGGCTTGGCGGTTGGGCAGTTCAACGACATCATCCATCCTCCGGCGGATCTCGTCATACCGCACCAGAAAGCGTAACTCCTGCGGCAGTTCGGTCTCGATGGTCTCACGGATGAAATCAATGGTGATGCGGGTGAGTTCCGTGCAGTCGATATAGCGGTAGAAATCCACCGTGTCGTTGGTCACCGTCATCCGTTGCCGGTCGTCGAGTGTGTATTCCACCCGCTCCATCAGCGGCTTGGAGAAGCTTTCCAGCGCCTGATCGTATTCACGCGGGCGGTTCAGGATCACGGCGGAAACCGGCAGGATGATCCCTTCGGGACCGAAGCGGCTCCTGGCCAGCACATGGTGCAAAAGAAGCCGGTGAATGCGGCCGTTGCCATCGCTGAACGGATGGAGAAAGTTGAAGACAAACGAAATGACCGAGGCGGCCACCAGAGTGGACACGGGTGCGTCGCCCAAGATTTCAGTCACTTGCTCGAAATTCCCTTGCCTGATCCTTGCGGTGATCCGCTCTGGCAGGAGCTTGCGGGCCATGGCCAGGAATCCGGCCATCAGTTCTTCCAGGTCTTCCGGTTTGGGGGCGGCGTAGTGAATGCGCTCCTGCCCCGGCACCAGGGTCTCGCCCACATAGACCTGCTCATCAATCACACTCCGCCAACCGTCATTGGCGAACCGTTTGTCCACAATGGCTTGCTGCAACTCGACCAGCGCTTCTTTGGTTAGAAAATCCCGCAACCACGCCTGTTCCAGCAGTTTGATGAACCGCTCCGCCCGTTTCTGGCCGGGCATCTCCCGCTCGATCTCGTGACTGCTCTTGCTCTCCTTGGCATAAAGGTAGCGCACCGCGCGATCGAAAATCTCCGGCGGATAGTCGTCCGCCACCCGTTGGCAACGCTCGCGCAATGCCTCCTCGTTCCACTCACCCAGCGCCTCCTTGCGGACCATCGGTGAGAAATCCACCGTTCCCAGCAGGTTCACATGGATGCGCTGGCGCTTGGCCTGCTCTCCCGGCCGGGTCACATAGATCTCCGGATCCAGCAGGTCCACGTAGTTGCCCATTTTCAGATCGGAAAGGTCGAGCCGGGTGCCGGTGAAGGTCTCATACAGCCACCAGATCAGCCGCGCATAACGCCCGGTCGGCGCGCCCCGGACCAGAGCAATCACCTCGCCGGCATCCAGCATCGGCATCAGCTCCCGCAGCAACTCCAAATGCAGGCCCTCCCATTTCAGAGCGAACTCCAAGTGCCCGAGCACCCGATCTCCGGGGTTGCGGGCTGCCGGGAAATAGTCGGTCCTCTTTCCCTCCCGATCCACGATTCGCCTCGCTCCCCGCTCCAAAACTCTGGATTCCCGCCAATATGGCACTGTCACGAGGTTGAAATGCTCGGCCAACCACTGGTAGCCAACTGGATTACTTTCGGGCGATTTCATGAAATTTTGATTACAATTCTTTCAAAACGATTACAGAACGGACTATTTCTTCAAATTCTATTACGAATAGCGCCGCGATCATTGGGTTACAGAATGACTTCAATAGACGAATTCTCTTCCAATTCGCTTTTGCGACCGGATATTTCTATTACAATCAATCGATTGTCAAATTTTTTGATTACAAAATCACTGAAATAACGAATTCGGAAATTCTCTACGAAAGCCCCTGACTTTCCGCTCGCCAAGTCACCCGAAAATTCGAGCCTGTCCCCGTCATCCAGCCCAAACCCCATTCTTGCCGGCCGCCCCGTCATCGTTCAATGACCGCCTGCTCCGCACTCATCTCCAACGGTGCGGATTCGAGCGCGAGCATCTGTCGGCCGATTTCAGACTGGGTGACCTCACCCTTGTCCCTCGGCCAGGGCGGCCTTGAGGCCCTCGTGAACGGTCGAGGTGACCAGATCCGGAATGCCTGCCACGGGCCTTCCAGCGAGGCGATAAAGGCCCGCCAGTGGGGCCAGGTTTCCGAAATGGCGGCCGCCACCATGTGGGCCAGGGTCGTCTTGCCCAGGACCGACTGTTCGAGTCGCATTTCGACAAACTGATCAAGCAACGGCCGGAAATTGTGGGGACGCCATGAACTCCCCGCCAGCCCGCCCTTCAAAAACTCCACCCCGGCACGGCACGCTTGCGCGTCCCCTCAAAACCATGCTAGAGTCCAGCCCGTAAGGGAACCGAGCCATGAACTCCGCCAATTCCATTGTCAGCGACCGCAATGTTTTTCGCCGGAATCTGCCCAGGCATCCGGTATTCATGCCGCAGGCACTTCCCGCCGACTTCGGAAAAACTCCCTCGCAACGCGCCATCGTGCACATCAACGGGGAATTTCTGCCGCGCTACGGCCATGGCGCGGAGGTGCTGCATGTTGGCGATCCAGCCATGGGATGCCTCGTCCGCGATGCGGACCTCCTGGGAAAACTCGGGCTGAGCGGGGTGCCCCATGAAAAACTCCCTGCCATCGTCGCCTACTCCCCATCGCGGCGCTGGCTCTATCTCATCGAATCCGCCCATCCTGGTGGCGTTCCTGGACCGGCACCACCTTGTCACCATCCCGCCCTTCGATTCGGCCCCCTGTCGCCGTGCAACGATGAAAGACATCTCCTCCGGCAAGGTGCGGGAGTTTCTCCGGCTGGCCGAGGAAAAGGGGCGCTTCCGCCCCGTTGGACCGCGAAGCCCGAACCATGTCCTGCGTCATTTTCATCTGCTGGACCAAGACCGGCCCACCCAAGCGGGTCTGTTCCTGTTTGGCGAGAATCCCGCTCGTCTCCTTCCCCAAACCCAGCTCCATTGCCTCCATTTCAAAGGCACCATGAAGCGCAAGCCCATTGAGGACCAGCAGGCCTACGAGGGCACCGCCTTTGAAACCATTGATGCCGCCCACCGGTTTGTGCTCGGCAAACTCGCCGCCCGCGTCGGCATCGCCACGACCGGCAGCGCCTCGGCTCCGGTCCAGCCGGAGATCCCCGCCTTCGTCATCCGCGAGGCACTCGTGAATGCGGTCGCGCACCGCGATTACAACAGTGACGGCTTCGTCCAAGCCATCGTCTTCAGCGACCGGGTCGAGGTGTGGAATCCCGGCCGCCTCCCGCCGGGGCTGACCGAACTCGACCTCCGCGAGCCCCACGGCCCCCTGCCACGCAATCCGCTGATTGCCGAGCCGCTCTTCCGCGCCGGCTATGCGGAAAAGGCTGGCTCCGGCACCACCGATATGATCGATGCCTGCCGGGCCGCCGGAGTTCCCGAACCGGATTTCAAGCAGCACGGCCCGCATTTCGTCGTCACCCTCTGGCGCGACTGGCTCACGGATGAGGTGCTGGCCGGGCTCGGATTCAATGATCGCCAGATGCTGGCCGTCGCCATGATCAAGAGGCAGAGCCGCATTACCAATCGCGAATATCAGGATCTCACCGGTGCCAGCCGTCCGACGGCCATCCGGGATTTGGACTTGCTGGTGCGTCTGGGTGTTCTTGAGCGTCACGGAGAAGGGCGCGGTTCCCATTACCTCCGCGGTCGGGGATTGACTCGGAAACGAATCGAATGACTCAGAAACGCGGCTTCGAAAATGACTCAGGAATGACTCAAATGACTCACACCACGCGGATGAATCCCGTTGGAAATATCCCCCGTGGGTCCGGCCGGCCATGTTCGCAAACGCGACAGTCCCCCCCAAAACCCGACACCGGGAAAACCCGACACCAACCCCACAAACGCGCCATGACCACACCAAACACACCACGAGTGATTGGTTCAACAATGGCTCAAACCACCCTCGACATTCGAAATTCTACATTCGTCCCATCCGCCCCGGCACTCCGCTCTTGCGCGTCCCCTCAAAACCATGCTAGAATCCAGCCCGTGAGCGAAGCGAAGGGCAACCTGGCCCGCTTGCCAGCAGAACGCCATGAAAATCGCGGCCACAGCAGACCCCAGCAGTCGCCAGGAGGAACTCGGTCAGTTCCTCACGGCGAAACCTGTGGCTGACTTCCTGGCTTCAATGTTCGGCCCGGTGGACGCCAAGCGCCGCAAGGAACTCTAGGACCTCTTCGCCGGCTGCAAGGCGGGCCTCGTCTTCGTCACCGCCTTCGAAACCCGCCGCACCATGCAATCCTTCCTCTCCCACATCGCCTGGGAGTCCGAAGTCTGGATCGCCGAAGACCCCGACCACATGATCCACTTCAACGGCGAACGGTTCCTCGGACCGTATCCGGATGTGATGCCACCAAAGCCATGACCGCCCCATTCGACATTCGATTCAGTATTCGGCATTTCCCTGGCCGACATCGGCAAGGAACTCGCCGACTCCTTCCGCCGCGGCCAGCATCCCGACCTCCGCGCCGACTGCGTCCTCGCCAAAGCACGGCGGCGATTCCCCGCTGAAATCTTCACGACGAATTACGATTACCTGTTCGAGATTGCCCTCGAAGGTTCAGGAATACCATATTTCGACGGCTTCTCTGGCAGCTTTGAACCGTTCTTTTGTCCGGAGGCTGTGGAAGACGTAGAGGCATACCCCCACCTTGTGAAGCTCTGGAAAATGCATGGTTCGCTTGGTTGGACCTATCGCGACACAGACAAGGCTGTGATTCGGCAGCAGTTTGCCCCGGAAGACTCCATCCTCATCTATCCGTCTCATCTCAAATACAACACGTCGAAGAAGCAGCCGTATGTTGGACTTATCGACCGCCTGTGCGCCTTCCTGCAGCAGGATGACGCCGTTTTGTTCACCTGCGGATATTCGTTCGGTGCTGATCACATCAACGAACGGCTCGTGACATCCCTGAGACGCGGAGCGAACTCCCACGTTATCGCGATGTATTACGATGAAATATGGACCGAGGACAAAAAGAGTGTTTTTGGTCTCGAGGAAGAAACCAACAGCGTTCGCGGCCTTGCGACGCACGAGACCGGTGGCAAAATGTCTGTATACGGTCTTCGCCACGCCGTTATCGGTGGGAAATTTGGTGAGTGGCGGCTGAGAGATGAGCCGAAGACCACGGAGTCTATCCGGGTCAGCCAATACTTTGACGAAGACGCAGCCGTTCCCACCAAGCAGACGGGCGAGGGAAAGGGTGATGAACGCTGGGAAGGCACTGGCCGATTTCTTCTCCCGGACTTTCGGAAGCTCACTGACTTTCTGAACGATTTGTCCGCTTCCGTCGGCCCTGCCAGCACGCTTTGATCGCATGAAACCCAATCCAACACACATCGGTCAGGTTGAGAGTGTCAGCGGAAACTCCGTCACGATCAAAATGGCGAGCAACTACCCGTCGAACATGCCAATCGTTGACGGCACTGTTTACCGGATCGGCCAGATTGGCTCGTTCCTCAAGATTCCGTTGGGATACGCGAACCTCTATGGGCTTATCACGCAGGCTGGAGTTTTGGCGATGCCAGAGTCGCTGCTGGTGGCTTACAAAGAGAATCCGTCCATCGCAGATGGCCACCGCTGGTTGAGAATGATTCTGGTTGGTGAGCAGATCGGTTCATCCTTCGAGCGAGGAGTCCTCCAGTCGCCAACTTCGGGTGACCAAGTTCATCTGGTTACAAACGAAGACCTTCGGATTGTTTACGGAGGCTACAACGCCCAATCGTCGATTGTCATTGGGAATCAGAGTGCATCGGAAGGGCTCGCTGCCCAGTTGGACATGGACAAACTCATCTCTCGGCATTGCGCGATTCTTGGTGCTACCGGTAGCGGAAAGTCGAACGCGGTCAGCATCGTTGTGAAAGCAATCGCAGAAAAGCCCTTCCCAAGCGCGCGCGTCCTCATGATTGACCCTCACGGTGAGTATGCGAGTTCACTGGCAGGGAAATGCCGGGTGTTTCGAGTGGGAGCGATAGCAGGCGAAGGTGAACTTTGTGTTCCCTTCTGGGCGCTGCCCTTCAAAGAACTGATGGCGATCTTCCCGGGCAAGTTATCAGACCAAAACGAAGACTACATACGTGGGAAGGTTTTGGAAATGAAACGTGCTTGGGCTGCTGATGTCGAAGGACTCCGTGAAGAGGCGATTACCGCTGACAGCCCGATACCCTTTTCGATCAAGCAGCTTTGGTTTGATTTGGATAACTTCGAGCGAATGACCTTCAGGAAAGATCAGGAAACGCTGATGGATTTAACCGAAGAAGGCGACGCAGAGACTCTGAAATCAAATCTCTACCCGGCTGCGGCTCCGGGTGGAGGAGAGCCGTTCCTCAACAATAAGGCCAAGGGCATACTTGGATTCCTCGACGGCATGCGCTCTCGGTTGCTCGACCAACGATACCAGTTCTTGTTCGAGCCTGAAGGTTATTGTCCTGATATAGAAGGACAGGCTCCGAGTGATCTCCCGAGCCTGTTTGCAACTTGGTTTGGACATGGATTCCCGATCTCCATCTTGGATCTTTCCGCCATCCCTTCCGACATAATGCAGGCTATTTCAGGCTCAATCCTGAAGATTGTTTACGACGCTCTTTACTGGGGGCAAACTACGTTGGTCGGCGGAAAGCAGCAGCCGCTTTTTGTCGTGTTGGACGAGGCTCACGCCTACCTGAAGGCAGGTGAAGACTCGATTTCATCGCGAACCGTTCAGGCAATTGCGAAAGAGGGACGAAAGTATGGCGTCGGCATGCTGCTGGTAACGCAACGGCCATCGGAACTGGACGAGACTGTCTTGAGTCAGTGCGGCTCGATTATCGCACTGAGAATGACGAATACCCGCGACAAAGGGCACGTTTCCTCCGCCATGCAGGACGAACTCCGCGAAATGGCAGATGTGCTATCGAGCCTACGAACGGGCGAAGCGATCGTCAGTGGGGAGGCAGTCCGTATCCCTTCCCGCGTGAAGTTTTTCCAAGCGGACAATGCGGTGAAGAGTTCCGACCCAATTGCATCGAAGCTGTGGGCAAATCCCCAGCCAGATGTTGCCGAATACGAGGCTAGCGTTCGCAACTGGAGAAACCAATCATTCAACTAAGGAGAACATATGCCAATGCCCGACATGCAACCAGTCAGTTCATCAAACATCGCAGCCGTTGGCTATGATGCCGATAATCAAACCGTCTACGTCCAATTTCTGAACGGCTCAACCTATGCCTACAAAGGCGTTCCAGAACACGAATTTGAGAATCTGCGAACGGCGCCGTCTGTCGGATCCTACCTTAACCGGAACTACAAGAACGTTTATCCATACGAGCGGGTTTAATACATACCTATGAAATTAAAATGTGCCATTACGATTCCATCTCCAAGAACTCCGACCACATGAGCACCTCAACGGCGAAGGACGCCTCGGGCTGGGTCCTCATACAACCTTTCCATATAAATGGCTGAACTAATGAAGAAGATACTTTTTGTCGATGACGATCACTATTTCGCTCGCTTTTATGTCGATGAGCTTAGAAAATTTTTCGAAGTCGTCTGTGTCTACGAGATCGGAGAAGCTTTGGATATTCTTCGTGCAGACGATTCGTTTTCGGCCGCCATCGTCGATGTGATGATGCCACCACCAATAGGCTTTGAAGCCGAAACGCACAATGGAGCATCTTCGGGGATTTGGCTACTGAACCAAGTGCGGAATGAAATAATACAACGGAATCTCCCAGTGATCGTCCTTTCCAATCACACCATCCGCCGGATTGAACAGGAACTCGACTGCGTTAGCCTTCCTTCCAACCTCATAACGGTGTCGAGCAAGGTGGCGACGGAGCCGTCCCTATTACCTCATCTAGTGAGGGCTGCAATTGCCCGCGGAATCCCGCGCAATTCGTAAAAGAAGGCACAAATGTATGTCTAAGAAGCCGTCGCCCCAAAAATTGCTCGCAGCCATAAAGGAGGCACATCGGTTGCAGCTACAAGACATTCTTGAAACCCTTTCAGCCCAAGTTGAAGAACTGATTCCGAGCGACTTTGAGAAACTCGTTTTGAAGGTTGTGAAACGCCTGGAGAATGTCTCGTTCGGGCGGGTAACTCAGTATTCGCGTGATGGAGGTATTGATGGCTATGTTTCAGAAGACGCAGCCGGGAGGAGGAGAGTTCCATTTCAGGCGAAGCGATTCAAATCCACTATTGGAGCACCCGCAGTCCAGCAGTTCTGTGGCGCCATGACTGATGTTGGTGCTGAGAATGGCGTATTTATAACCACATCATCCTTTTCTCCGGACGCGAAGCGCTGTGATTTCGTTAGAAAGGGCAAGCTCGTGCTGATCGATGGGGCGTTGCTTGCCGAATGGATGTATTTTTACGACATCGGGGTTCTTGCTGAGACTTCGATCACGTTGAAGATACTTGCACCTCACGGATTTCAGTTGGATGGATAATTCCGCATTCGGCTTACGGAGGATTGTCTGCTGACGAAGGCGCATAACCGAGAAGCGAATCGAGGTCGGCGAGCAGGGATTGGATGAGGTGTGCGCCGCGTTGATCGCGGGAGCTGCGGAGTTCGTGGGTGGAAGTCATCGCCCCTGCGGGAATGAGGGCCGGCGCCGTGCGCCCCCATGTTTTCCGCAAGGGAGCGTGGATCGTGGCCAAACTGGATCTCGCCCGGCGTCAGCAGTCCATTTATCCCGCCGGGCTGCAGGCGGGAATGTCCATCCGCTATTTCGGCAGGCAACACCAGGTGCGTATCCACCGCGACGAACCTAGCGCCAAGCTCGAACGCCGGGCCGGAGGGTTTGTTCTCTCGCTGAAAGCCGGGACCAGCCACGAACAGGCGCGGGGATTGTTCAAGTGGCACTTCAAGGCCGGATGGCAGTCACCGGGAGAGAGATCCGTTCCGTCTCTGCCGAAACAGCCATGAAAGGGGTTGCCGGACCGGCGGGGGCGGTTCACACTTGGGAATGGCGTCGCGCTACCGGCATCCGGTCATCCTCAACCCAAAAACCAGAAACCGGCGCTGGAAGCGCCTGGGGCGGTTTCTGCTGGCGGTGCTGCTGCTGGGCATCGGAGTGGCAGCTTACGCCAACCTCGCGCCAAGCTGGGTGGCTCGCGGGCGGCTTTACGATGATCCGGCGAAGGTGCCGCTCACCCGGGTGGCCTTGGTGTTCGGAACCACTGATCGGGTCGAGGGTGGCGAGAACCGGTATTTCCGCTACCGGATCGACGCTACCGAGCAACTTTGGAAGGCAGGCCGGATCCAAGTGGTCATCGTTTCCGGGGACAATAGCACCAAATACTACAACGAGCCAGCCAAGATGCGCCAAGCCTTGATCGAGCGGGGAATCCCGGCCGATCGGATCGTCAGTGACTTCGCCGGCCTGCGGACGCTCGACTCGGTGGTGCGGGCGAAGGAGGTCTTCGGGTTGGATTCGGTGGTATTTGTCAGCCAGCAGTTCCAGAACGAGCGGGCACTCTATCTGGCCCGCGCCAACGGCCTGGACGCCTGCGGCTTCAACGCCCGCGATGTGACTTCCCGCATGGGTTTGAAAACCAGGGTGCGCGAAATCGGCGCGCGGGTGCTGATGTGGCTCGACGTCCACGTGCTCGGCACCCGCCCGCAATACCTCGGCGAGCGGATCACCCTGCCGGAGTGAATCCAACTAGCGAGGCAAGCCTCAGACCAAGCAGAATACGAAGAGGATTTATGATTAACGAGTGTTGATTGTTGATTGTTGAAGTGAGCTTGGAAACGAGCGTTCGCGCCAAGCAAGCTCACTTCACAAATCAAAAATCAACAATCATCACTCGTCAATTAAGCTGGAGCGCTGGCCGACCCGAAAACTTGACCTATCAACCACGACTTTTGGTTTTCAAGGACTCTAGCATCATGACGTTGCTCAAAACGAGGTCGTCTGGTGACGGGGCATCTTCCGTCTTCCGTCTTCCGTCTTCCGTCTTCCGTCTTCCGTCTTCCGTCTTCCGTCTTCCGTCCTCCGTCTTCCGTCTTCCGTCCTCCGTCCTCCGTCTTCTCAGCCGCTCTTGGCATGGTTGGCCATGTAATAAAGCACGGGCACGGCCATCCGGCTGATGAGCAGGCTGGCGACCTCGCCGGCCATCAGTGCGATCGCGAGCCCTTGGAAAATCGGGTCGGCGAGGATCACCCCGGCGCCGACGATCACCGCCAGCGCGGTCAGGAGCATCGGCCGGAAGCGCACCGCGCCGGCATCGATCACCGCCTCATCCAGCGGCATCCCCTCGCGCAGCCGCAACTCGATGAAGTCCACCAGAATGATCGAGTTTCTAACCACAATACCGGCGCCGGCCATGAAGCCGATCATGCTGGTGGCGGAGAAAAACGCACCCATCAGCCCGTGGGCGGGCAGGATTCCCACCAGCGAGAATGGGATGGCCACCATCACGATGGCCGGGGTGAGAAAGCTGCGGAACCAACCGACCATCAACACGTAGATCAACACCAGGCAGGCCGCGAAGGCCAGGCCGAGGTCGCGGAAAACCTCCAGCGTGATCTGCCATTCGCCGTCCCATTTCATCGACGGTTCGTCGTCGGTGAACGGCATTTGCGAGTTATGGATTTTCAACTCCGCGCCGCTGCCGCCGAAGTTCCGTGAATCGAGTTCCCTGATTTTTTTGTTCATCTGGAAGATCGCATAGACCGGGCTTTCGATCACTCCGGCCACATCGCCGATGACGTAGGTCACGGGCAGCAGGTTTTTGTGATAGATGCTTTTGTCGGTGATCGTGCGCTTCACCGTCACCAGCTCGCGCAGCGGCACCAGCGGGGAGAGATCCCCGGCGGCGAGCGGCTCGGGCAGTGCGTTGCCATCGCCGGCGCGGACCCGCAGGGCGAGCAGCTCCTCGGTGGTCACCCGCATCGACCGCGGCAGTTGGAGGACAAGGTCGACGTCCTCGCGATCACCCGGAACGTGGAGCAGGTCCACCGCCTCCCCAGCCACGGCGATGCGCAGGGTTTGGGAGATGGTTTCCGCGCTAATGCCGCTCAGGGCCGCCTTTTCCTTGTCGATGACCAGCAGGTCGCGTGGTTGGTCGGCCTCGAGGTACCAATCGACGTCGACGACACCCGGGGTTTCGTTGAAGATGCGGCGCACCTCGAGGGCCATGGCGTGGCGGGCGGTTTCCGAGGGGCCGTAGATTTCGGCGACGAGGGTTTGGAGGACAGGGGGGCCGGGCGGGACCTCGGCGATGGCGACGCGGGCATTGAATTTTTTGGCGATTTCCGCCACTTGCGGGCGGATCCGTTTGGCGATGTCGTGGCTTTGGGCGTCACGTTCGTGTTTGGGTTTCAGGTTCACCTGAATGTCCGCGATGTTCGCGCCCCGGCGCATGAAATAATGGCGGACCAAACCGTTGAAGTTGAATGGGGAACTGATGCCGGCGTAGACTTGATAGTCGGTCACCTCCGGTTCGCTGCGCACGGCGGCGGCGATCTCGCGGGCGGCCTGGGTGGTGCGTTCCAGCGAGCTGCCCTCCGGCAGGTTGAGGATGATTTGGAACTCGCTCTTGTTATCAAATGGAAGCATTTTCACCTTCACCCAACCGATGCCCACGGTGGCCATCGACGCCAGCAACAACAGCGTGATGCCCCCCAGAAACACCCCGCGCCAGAGCCGGGTGTGGATCATCGGCCCCATCACCCGCCGGTAGAGCCGGGTGAAAAAATCCTCGGGATGACCGTGAATCGTCGCGGGTTCGTCCCGCAGTGCGACCGGATTCTTGGGCTGCCGCCAACGCAACACCCGCACCGCCGCCCACGGCGTGACCACGAACGCAATAATCAGCGAAAAACTCATCGCCGCACTGGCCCCGATCGGAATCGGCCGCATGTAGGGCCCCATCAGCCCGCCCACAAAGGCCATCGGTACCACCGCGAAAATCACCGCGAAGGTCGCCAGGATCGTCGGGTTGCCAACCTCGCCGACCGCACCGATCGCCACATCCGAGAACGAACGCCCGCGGCTTTCCGGCAGGTGGAAATGGCGCACGATGTTCTCCACCACCACGATCGCGTCATCGACGAGAATTCCGATGCTGAAGATCAGCGCGAAGAGGGTGATCCGGTTGAGGGTGAAGCCGTAGAGATAGAACACCAGCAGGGTGAGGGCGAGGGTGGAGGGAATGGCGACCGCGACGATGATCGACTCCCGCCAGCCGAGGGTGAACATGATGAGCAATGACACGCTGAGCACCGCGATCCCCATGTGGAAGAGCAGTTCGTTGCTCTTTTCCGCGGCGGTCTGGCCGTAGTGGCGGGTCACACTCACCGTGACGTCTTCCGGAATGATGCGCCCCTTGAGCGTTTCGAGTTTGCGCAGCACTTCGTCGGCCACGGTGATCGCATTCGCTCCGGGCCGCTTTGCCAGGCTGAGGGTGACGGCGGGCTCCTCGCCGGTGGCGTCACCGAACAACACGTATTGCGACGCTTCTTCCGCGCCGTCTTCGATCGTGGCCACCTGCCGCAGATAGACCGGCTTGCCGCCGAACACCCCGACGACCACATTGCCGACGTCCTCCGCATTGGCGAGAAAGGCTCCGGTTTCCACAATGATTTCCTGGTTGCCGGTGATCAGGCCGCCGCTGCGGTATTGGCGGTTCGCCTGCCGCAGCATCGGCACCAGGCCGGCCGGGCTCAGGTTGCGGGCCGCGAGTTTGGTCGGGTCCAGCAAAATCCGGATCTCGCGGCGGGCACCCCCGATGAGCGTGGTCTCCGCGACCAACGGCACTTGTTTCAACTCGTCGTCCACCTGGGCGGCGATCCGCCGGAGCATGAGATGGTCGTAGCGCTCACTGTGGAAGGTGAGGGCCAGGATCGGCACGTCGTCGATGCTCTTGGGCTTGATCAACGGTTGGCCGACCCCGGGCGGGATGATGTCGTGGTTGGCGGCGAGTTTCTGGTTGAGGCGCACCAGCGACTGTTCCACATCGCTGCCCACCTTGAAGCGGACGATCACGAGGCTTTCGCCGGGGCGCGAGGTGGAGTAGACATACTCGACACCGGGCACCTCCCACAATAGTTTTTCCATCGGCCGGGTGGCGCGTTCCTCCACCTCCTTCGCGCTGAAACCCGGCATCGCCACCATCACGTCCACCATTGGCACGCGGATTTGCGGTTCTTCCTCCCGCGGCAACACGATCACCGCAAACAGGCCTAGCAAAACCGAGGTGATCACCACCAGCGGCGTGAGTTTCGAGTCGATGAACATCCGGGCGATACGCCCGGCGGGGCCGAGGCCGGAGGGTGCGGGATCGTTCATGGCTTCACGGTCAACGGTTGTCCATCGCTCAGGGTGGCCGCGCCGGTGACCACCAGCAACTCACCGCCATCGAGTCCGGAGAGCACCTCGATTTCATCTCCGCGCTCACGACCGGCCCGGACCAGGCGCAACCGGGCGTGGCCGTCGGCGTTGACGAACACCATTTGCATCTGCCCGCGTTGGACCAGTGCCGCGGCGGGAATCAGCAGCGCCTCGTAGTCCCGCACCGGCACCGCGATCCGAATGAACTGTCCCGGCCTCAGCGGGCTGCCCGGCGGCAGGTCGAGCTTCACCGGAAAGGTCCGGCTGTTAGGGTCGCCGGCGGGTGAAATCTCGGCCACGGTGGCGGTGGTGGCGGCGGTCTCGGCGGCGCGCACCGGGAGCACCGCTCCGGGTTTCAGGTTGGTGATCAACGCTTCTGGAATGTCCGCCTCGATCCGCAATTGAGCGGGGTTTTCCAAATCCAGCAGCGGCCTGCCCGGGGTGGCGAGGTCTCCCTGATCGACGAGCTTGCGGGTGATCACTCCGTCAAACGGCGCGGTGATCCGGGCGTAGCCGAGCATCGTCCGCGCCTCCGACAGCCCGG
>JAIPKB010000108.1 GCA_021733795.1 Akkermansiaceae bacterium
CTGGCCATCCTGCCCTTTGAGCAGCACGAATCGCTCAATGCCGCATTCGATCACTGCCGCGACTATCGTGGCAAATCCCTCAAACTCATCAAAACCGCACGCCCGTTCCCCGAATGAGCCAGTCAGCCAATCGCCCTACACTGGAAATCCAAGCTGGAAATCCGTGCTTGGCAGGCGGGGTGGGGGATGCCAGCCTGAGGGATGAAAGACGACATTGAGCGGGTGCTGATCGACGAGGAAGTGATTGAGAAACGCTTGGACGCGATTGCGGCAAAGGTGGAGCGCGACTTTCCCGAGGGAACGCTGCTGGTGATCATTCTGTTGAAAGGAGCGCTGGTCTTCGCGGCGGACTTGTTGCGGCGGGTGTCGCGCCAGTTGGAGATCGAGTGCCTCAACGTGGCCAGCTACCATGGTGGCACGGACAGCAGCGGCCGGGTGGATTTTCTCGATCGTGGATTTCCCGAGGTGAAAGGACGGCACATACTCCTGTTAGATGATATTCTGGACACCGGCCGCACCCTGCATGCGGTGAAGGCGCGCCTCGCCGAGGCCGGGGCGGCGGCCGTCCATACCGCCGTGCTGCTGGCCAAGGACAAGATTCGCGACGAGGAGGTGTCCGTGGACTACGTGGGGTTCCGGATCGGCGACGAATTCGTGGTCGGCTACGGGCTCGACTATCAGGGACGGTATCGCAACCTGCCTTACGTCGGCGTGCTGAAGGAATCCGTGGTGGGCAAGTAGTTCACGGTTTTTCCTGCGGATTGAGGAACTCCAGCAGATCCTTCCTGGACTTTGCCAGATCAGGGGGGTTCAGATAGAACATGTGGCCGCCGTCGTAGCGGGTGGTGCGGATGTTTTGCAATGTGGACTTCGGCAGCCTTCCGAGATGGCGCAGCGAGTGACCCACACTTTCGGGCGGCGTGGCCAGATCGGTGTAACCGGCCATCACCAGCACCCGCAGGTGCGGGTTGTCCCGCATGGCGTTCGCGAGCCGCCCGGCCACGCTCACAATCTGGTTTTCGGAACTCCAGCGCCACGGATGGACCTTGTTGCTCATCACCTCGTAAGGCCGGTCTTCCTGATAGCCCAAATCCCGCCCGAGATAGTCGAGCATCGCGGTCGAAAATGCCCCGTAAACCAGCTCAAACGAGGGATCGCAGTCCGGTGCCTGCGCCGCCGGGTCGGCCGTGTCCCAAGCCACCCGTGCATCGAACCGGCCGATGATCTTGCCTTCCTTGCGCAGAAGTTCCGCCCGGAAAAACGTCGGGCCGATCCGCAAATCGTGGGCGAGCCACACCGCCGCATCAATGCCGGAGAAACTCGCCAGTTGCGCGGCGGTGGCCGCCTTGGTCTTCTCATCGAGCGTGGTGCCCTTGAGCAAGGCCGTCGAGTATTCACCGAACGCGAACGCGGCGGCCTCTCGCACCAGCGCGTCGCGGTCGCCACTCAGCTTCCCGTGAAAATGAGCCACGCCGGTGTAGCCCGGCAGATAGACGGCCTGCCCGAGATCATCCTGCAGGGTCGCAAAATCGAGCAACGACGAAAGCAAGACCACGCCGTTGAGCATCATCCCGTAGCGCGATTGCAATTGGCTGGCCAATCCCGCCGCCCGCACGCCGCCATAGGACTCGCCAAGCAGATACTTCGGTGAGCCCCAGCGCTTGTGCTCCGTCACCCAGCGACGGATGAAATCGCCGACCGATTCCACATCTTCGTTCAAACCATGGAAATCCGCCGGTTTGGAATCCTGCTCGGCCCGGCTGTAGCCGGTCGACACCGGATCGATGAAGACCAGGTCACACACATCCAAAATCGAAAATGGATTGTCGATGACCCTGGCCGGCGGCCGCGGAGCCGGGGTTCCATTTCCGGGCAACTCAACCCGCTTGGGTCCCAACACGCCCAAATGCAGCCAAACCGCCGAGGATCCCGGACCGCCATTGAAGGCAAACATCACCGGGCGACTCTTCGGGTCCTCGATCCCGGTCCGCTCGTAGGAGACATGGAAAATCGATGCCCGCGGCTTGCCGTCGTCTTGCTCGATCTGCAACTTGCCGGTCGTGACCCGATATTCCACCGACTCGCCCGCAATCGTGACGGTGGCGGTGTGGACAACCGGCTCTGGAGGATTCTCCGCAGCGACCGCCGGCTTGCCCGGATCATCCTTATCACCGTTCGGCGGCGGAGCCGCAAAACCGGACGAAACCAGAGAAATACCAAAAATCATGGGGACAGCCGCGTGCATGGGCGCATTCTAAGCGGCAGCCGGGCCTTGTCGAGTCTTCCAATTCCCCCTTTTACAACTTGTGACAATGTATGTAATGCGGAATCCGGTACCGGGTCAGTCAGCCAGGTGTTCCTGGCAATAGTCCCTGCCATCCTCGCCGACCCGGAATTCGAGTTCGGGATTGGAAACATCGGTGCGGTCACAAACGGCGCAGCGGTAAAGGCCTTCGGCGGAGGACGCCTTGGCGGCGGCGTTGAACTGCCGGCGGCGCCCGGCGGACTTCACCTCGCGGGATTTTCCACGCAAGGCCGGGATGCCCGCCCACAGCAGATAGTTGGCAAAGGCCAGGCCGATCACTCCCCACCACGTCAGTGAGGAGAACCCGTCCCAAATCAGGAACACCGCCGCCAGCATGGCCAGAAATCGCACCTGCACCGGCAGGATGAAGAATAACCTGAACTCCACCCGCGGGAATATCGTGGCGAAGGCGAAAAATGCGGATTCATAGAAAAAGTAGCCGATGATCAGACTGGTCGATGGCTGCACCAAGGTGGCGGCGATCGCACCGATCACCCCCAAGTAGCAGAACATCGTGGTCTTGAATACACCCCAGGAGCCCTCCAGCGCGTCGCTGATCATGAAGGCGATCATGACCATGAAAAACTTGAACAAGACCCCGAACGAGGAGGCCATTCCCAGTCCGGAAACGGCGAACAGACCGGTTATCAAACGCCAAACCTCCCCTGCCATCACCCGGTCCCAGTCCAGCATTAAGGTGAGTCCGATATTGGGCTGCACCAGGGTCAGCAGGTAAACCAGGGCGTCGAGGATCGCGAAATACCGCAGAAACCCTGGAAAAGCCAGCCAGCCGAAGCGGCGTTCGATATTGTTGGAAAAGACCATTGCCGGACGATCATGCAGCACATTGGCTCATTGACAAGTCTCGGGTTCCTGTCACCCTCCGCGCGTGGACAATCTGAAACACTCACCTTTGGAAGCGGCCCACGTGGCCCTGGGAGCCCGATTGGTCCAATTTGCCGGTTGGAACATGCCGGTCCAATACACCTCGATCATGGATGAACACCATGTCGTCCGCACCAAGGCCGGGATTTTCGACATTTCCCACATGGGTCAGTTTTTGGTCAGCGGCCCGGGTTGCGCCGCCTGGCTCAACCGCCTGCTCACCAACAATGTGGATCGCCTCGCCCCTGGTCAGGGCCAATACACCCTGATGCTCAACCCCCGGGGCGGCGTGATCGACGACATGATCGTCTATCGCACCGGCGAGGAGGACTTTCTGCTCGTGGTCAACGCCTCGATGATCGAGGAGGATTTCGCCTGGATCGCCACCCACCAGGATGAACCAATCATCCTCCGCAACGAAAGCGAACTGTGGGCGGGCATGGCCATCCAAGGGCCCCAGACCACCGCCGTGTTCGCCGCCGCCTGCCCCGGTGAAACCCTGCCGCCGCGCAATGGCTACGCCACCACCGCCGATGGCGCGATCATCTGCCGCACCGGCTACACCGGTGAGGATGGATTCGAATTCTTCTGCCCCGCCGAAGCCGGCCTCGCCTGCTGGGAGAAATTCGTGACCGCCGGTGCCGCACCCTGCGGACTCGGTGCCCGCGACACCCTGCGCCTGGAAATGGGCTACCCGCTCAACGGCAGCGATCTCTCTCCCGAACGCTCGCCGCTCGAGGCGGGCCTCGGGTTCTTCGTCGATCTTGCAAAACCGGATTTCATCGGCCGTGAAACCCTCGACCGCCAGCACGCGGAAGGCACCGGGGTGCGGCTCGCCGCCATCCAATCCACCGGGAAAGGTCCCCCACCCCGCGCGCACTACCCGGTCATGACGGATGACGGCACGGTGGTCGGCGAACTTTGTAGCGGCGTGCTCTCGCCATCGATGATGACCGGTATCGGCATGGCCTACCTTCCCACCCCGCTTGCCAAACCGGGCACCCCGCTTGCAATCGACGTCCGCGGCCGGCAGTTCCCGGCGGTGGTCGTCAAAAAACCGTTCTACAAGCAACCCGCCAGGGCATAGCAAAAACATATCATTTCCCAAAACCTCCACCACCTCCAAGCATCGCCATGAACGTCCCCACCGACCTCCGCTACAACGCCTCCCACGAATGGATCCGCCCCGAAGGCGACACCATCACCGTGGGCGTCACCGACCACGCTCAGGCTGAACTAACCGATGTGGTTTTTGTCGAACTCCCCGCCGTCGGCCGTGCGGTTGACGCGGGCGATCCCACCGCCGTGGTGGAATCCGTCAAGGCCGCCAGCGACATCTACGCCCCGGTTTCCGGCGAGGTGGTTGAAGTCAATCCTGCCGTCGAGGCCGACCCCGCCTTGGTCAACACCGACCCCTACGGCAACGGCTGGCTGTTCAAGCTCCGCGTCAAGAACGCGGCCGACCTTGACGCCATGCTCGATGCCGCCGCCTATGAGGCCCTGATCGGGTAGCGCACCCGCCCTCGGGTGCCGTCAGTCGCGCCCTCGCGGCTGACATCTCCGGACACCATCCAAGCACCGGATGCTCAGCAGCCGTCACTCACCTTTCTGTCACTCACCTTTCTGTCACTCACCTTTCTTGCGGAGTCGGCGGCATCCAATCCCGATGCCGGATCGTGTGAAGCCGCACCCAAATGTTCGGTGCGAGGGCGCACCGAACCGCAGCCGAGGGCGGCTGCGGTCCCCGTCCTTGCCCGCTCACCTTTTCGTTAGCGCGTATCCATCCTTGCCGTCCTTCACCACCCAACCTTGGGCGGCGAGGGCGGCGCGGAGTTCGTCGGATTTCGCCCAGTCTTTGGCTTGCCGGAGCTGCCATCGCTCATCCGCCAGCGACTGGATCTCCGGCGGGATATCCGCGGCGCGGTCTTCCACCGCATCCGGCAAAACAAGCCCCAGAGCCTTCAGCACGCGGTTGAGACCGGCCAGTGCCTTGGCGGCGTCAACGCCAGTTAGATCAGCCGCCTCGCGCAGGCCGGTGAAGATTCCGCCAAGCGTACCCGGTGTGTTCAGATCGTTTTGCAAACTGTCCCAGGCACCTTGGAACGGCCCAAGGTCCCCCTCCTCCAAGGTGGAGTCCCCGCCGATCCGGGTGGCAAGCTGGCGGGCCGCCTTCGCCATTTTGTTCAAGGCCTCGCGGGCCGCGCCCAGTGAGTCGAGGGTGAAATTGAGCTGCTTGCGGTAGTGCCCTCCTAACAAAACGTAGCGAACCTCCATCGGTGTGTGGCCGCGGGCGGCGAGATCGTCCAACGTGTAGAGGTTGCCGAGAGATTTGGACATTTTCCCGCCGTCCACCAGCAGGTGGGTGATGTGGAACCAATGGGCCGCGAAGTGACCGCCGCAGGAGCACTGGCTTTGGGCGATTTCGTTTTCGTGATGGGGGAATATCAGGTCCTCCCCACCGGAGTGCAGGTCGAAGCTGTCACCGAGATATTCCCGGATCATCGCCGAGCATTCCAAATGCCATCCGGGGCGCCCCTCACCCCACGGTGAGGCCCAGAAATTCTCACCGTCCTCGGGACGGCGGGTTTTCCAGAGCACGAAGTCGGAGAGGTTGTCCTTTTCGTATTCGTCCGCGTTGGCCCGGACATTCTGGGTTTTCCCCAGGTCGAGTTCGCGGGTGTCAAGGTGCGACAGCCGGCCGTAGTCGGGAAACGAGGCAATCTTGAAATAGACCGAGCCATCGGGTGCCGGATAGGCATGACCCTTGGCCACCAGGGCTTCGATCATCGAGATTTGTTGGGGAATATGGGCCACCGCACTCGGTTCGATGTGGGGTGGCAGGCAGGCAAGTTTCCCGCAATCGGCGTGGAACTTGGCGGCCCATCCGGCGGTAAACTCGGAGAGCGACTGCCCGGCCTTCTGCGAGTCGCGGATGGTCTTGTCGTCGAGATCGGTGATGTTGCGGACGTGCAGGGTGCGGAAACCACCGGTTTCCAGAGTGCGGCGGAGCACATCCTGGAGCACGAAAGTACGGAAATTGCCGATGTGCGCCGGCCCGTAAACCGTGGGTCCACAGCAATAGAACCGAAACGTCGTGCCGTCTTGCGGAACCAGGTCGTGGTCGGTGCGGGTGAGCGTGTCGAAAAGGCGCATGGGCGGATGTTAGCGTAACCCTTCCCCTCGGGCAAGTCCGGGTTCTGGGGTCTCCGGCTTTTGGGCTCCGGCGAACCCGGATGAACGGTCCGGCCAGGGCGATTGGCTGGCGAGGGCCACGGTAGCGGGGCGGTCTGGGTGAAACCCGCGGGAGATCTTCTCGGAGAAATTCTCTTGGCTGGCTTGAGGCGAAACGCCAAGGCGCCGTGATCGTAGAGCAAGACGCGGAGGGATAGCCCGGCGCAAGCCCTCCAGCCTGTTGTCCGCCACCGGAAGCGCAGTAGCCGCGTTGGTCACAACGCGCCTGCCAATGGACCGCTCAAGAAATCGCGCCCACCCGCCCCAGCCCGGGCCCGCGGTTCGATTGCCGGGCCGCGGCCGAAGGTGGTGGCTTGCTCAAGCGGGTCACGGCTGCCGATGGGCAAGCCAGTATCGGTAGGTGTGTTCGCGGACGGTGGGAGATTGATAGGATACCCAGAGGATCCTGCCGCTCCTGCTGCCCACCAGATAGTAATGTTCGAGCGAGGTGAAAAAAGAACCCTCGGTAGCCAGATACATCCTGACCTGATAGGAGCCTTTCGAGATCTCCAGAACCGGCTTGGAAAAGTGGGAGATAAGCGGACTGTAGGAAACTCCGCACCCCACCATCGCATCGTTGACCTCTTGCGCCCGCTGGCGGTCGCTGCCCGTCATCACGTATTCAGCTCCTCCCACGACCCCCCCGGCCAGCAGGATCGGGGAGATGGGAGCCAGGATGGCCACCGCCGCCACGGTTTCCGCGGCGTCTCCCGCACCGAACGGCTTGTCGGCTGGCGGGGTCTTGCCTTTTTGCGCCATCACCCATGCATGGAGCGGGCCGGCCCCCTGTACCAGCGGTGGCTCTCCGTCCTGCACGCAGGTTGCGAGGCACTTGTCCCAACCGGACACCGCGTCGGGTGCGACCACGGCAAACAGGCGCTGGTTCTCGAAGACCACCGGGGTGGATGCCTTCGCAAACCTCACCAGATCATACTTCCGATTGTTCATCTGATAGGAAAACGTCCCGGCCGAAGGACCTGCCACCTTGACGACCTCCTGCCATGGAGTGCCGGGCGGCTGCGTGACCTGCTGCTGTGATGAACAGCCCGCCAGCAGGATGGCACCAGTCAGTGAAACCAAACGACCGTGGCTTCGCAGCCTGCCGCGCAGGCGTGCGGTGTGGTGACGAACGGACCCATGCATGGTTCAAGCGGGTTGAAGGTTGGCCGATACCGCCGCAAGGTAGACGTCGGCGGCTTGCTGGCAAGCACCATTTTCGCATTTCATTGATCGCACTTTGAACGCCCCCTCTACGGATACATGTGAAAGGCCGAATTGATATCGTTTCGTTCACAATTTTGCTTGTGCCCCGTTCCCTGTCCGGCAGGATCACCGTGATGGCCGTTTTCCCAATCACCAGGCACGTTGCCGCCCTCGGCGTGGTTTCTCTCCTGTTTTCCGGCTGCGGCGGCTACGGGCGGATGAGCCTCGCGGACGCCCCCAAGATCGTCAATGTCTCCTCCTACGACCCCAAGGAACGCCAGCGGGCCGGCAGCTCCTACCGCACCTCTGATGTCTCCGCCCTGCGACGCAACGGGGCGCTCGGGCTGATCGCACGCTGTGGCAAGGGAGGCGCGCCGGATGAAAAATGCGCGGCGTTTCTCGCCGCCGCCAACCGCAGTGGGATGTTGCTCGGCACCTATTATTTCATGGTCAAGGGCCGCAACCCCGTGAGCCAGGCCGATCACTACGTGGACCTCCTCAGACGGCTGGCACCCCGCGTGCCCGGTCGGAGACTGCTGCTGGTGGGCGACATCGACACCCGCTCGACGCCGGCGGAAATCGTTGCCTTCGTCAACCGGATCGAAAAGCGCACCGGGGTGCTGCCGGTGATCTATCTGGAAAACAGCGGCCAACTCCGCACCCGCTTGAACGCGGCCACTCCGGCCCAGCGGCGCAAGCTCAGGCAGTGCCCCTACTGGCTCGCCCTCTATTCCCACACCAACGGCTTCAAAACCCCGCAGGCCTTGGCAAATGCCAGCGGGATCTGGTCGGACTGGGCACTTTGGCAATACGCCGGAGTCGAGTGGAAAGGCCGCTCGGTCCCGCAGGTCTATCACTACGGGCCGTGGCAGGCCCCCAAATACTTCGGAACCATGGACCGCCCGCTCGAGCACAATGCCTTCAACGGCTCGTTGGCCGACCTCGGTGCTTTCTGGATGGCTCACTCGTGGACTCCATGAGCCGCATTGCTCCTACGCCAGCCTGCCTTCGAAGTCCTCAAAAGTGAATTCCCGCACGGTTTCCAAGCGGCCATCCTCGTGTTGCAGGACGATCGGCGGGTGTTTGACGCCGTTGAACATCGTGGTCTTGACCATCGTGTAGTGGGACATGTCGTCGAAAACCAGGATATCACCCACCACCAACGGGCGGGCAAACGCGAAGTCGCCGACCACATCGCCGGCGAGACAGGTGGGGCCGCCGAGCCGGTAGTGCCATTCGCCGCCCGCCGCCGCCGGTTGATACTGTTCGCCCGGGAAAACCACCGCCGGGCGGGCGTCTGAGGGCGCTGGATCCACTAGGAACACATCGGGTCGGTAGGGCATTTCGAGCACATCCGGCATGTGGGCGGTGGCTGAGACATTGAGGATCGCCAACCGCTGGCCGGCGGCTTCGAACACATCCATCACGGTGGCCCGCAGGACGCCGGTGTGGATCGCCACGGCCTCGCCGGGTTCCAGCCAGACCTCCACTCCATAGCGCTCGCGAGCCTCCCGGACCAGGCGGACCAGCCGTTCACGGTCGTAGCACGGCTTGGTGATCCAATGTCCGCCGCCCATGTTGAGATAGCGGAATTGAGGCGAACGCAGCAGGTGGCCGAAACGTTCATCCACCGCCACCAGCGTGGTTTCCAGGGCATCGGAGTTTTGCTCGCAGAGGGTGTGGAAATGCAACCCGCTGAGGCCGGTTAGATCCGCTCCCGACAACTGTGCGGCGGTGACCCCGAGCCGCGACCCGGGCACGCAGGGGTCGTAGAGCGGGGTTGCCCCGGTGGAACATTCCGGATTGACCCGCAACCCACACTGCAACTCGCCGTTGCGGAACCGGGAATGTGCCATCACCCGCTCCCGGAACCGGAACCACTGGCCGGGCGAGTTGAAATCGAGATGGTCGGTGAAATCACACAGGCCGGCAATGTCATCGTCATCGTAGGCGGGCGAATAGGTGACCACATGCTTGCCGAAATGCTTGCGGGCCAAACTCGCCTCCCACAGCCCGGACGCACAGCACCCGTCCAAATCCCCTCGGATGTGGGAAAACGCCGCCCAACAGGAAAAACCCTTGAGCGCCAGCACCAACCGGCACCCGGCGGCTTCCTTCAACTCCCGCAACACGGCGGTGTTGCGCTTCAATGCGGCAATCGAAATAACATACATGGGGGCCGCCAAATTGCACTCAAACCCCGCAAAACACGAATAAAATCGGTGGGCCGGAACGAATCCCAAAAAAGACGCCGTGTCCTCGCGGAGCACGGCGTCTTGGATGAAAAAACAACACCTGGCTTTCGCCGGTCTGGAAAATTAACGCTTGGAGAACTGGAAGCGCTTGCGGGCACCGGGTTGACCGGGCTTTTTGCGCTCCTTCATCCGCGGGTCGCGGGTGAGGAACCCGACCGGTTTGATCAGCTTGCGGTGCTCCGGGTCCACCTGGGTCAGTGCCCGGCTGATGGCATGACGGATGGCGATCGCCTGGCCGTGGATTCCTCCGCCTTTGGCCACCACCTTGAGGTCAAACTTGTTGAGCAGCGCAACCACCTGGAACGGAGCCAGAATGCTGTTTTGCAGTTCAACCGTGGGCAGATACTCCTCGAAGTCCCGTCCGTTGATGGTGATTTGGCCGGTGCCTTCGGTCATCCAAACCCGGGCCACGGCATTCTTGCGGCGGCCGGTTGCGCTATTTGTAGTAGTTGCGGTCATGTGGGGAAAATTGGGGTTACTTGACTTCGTAAGCAGCGGGTTGCTGCGCTTCGTGTGGATGGCTCTCACCGGCATACACCTTGAGTTTGCCATACTGCGCGCGTCCGAGACGGGTCTTGGGGATCATCCCCCACACCGCCCGCTCGACCAGCAACACCGGCCGGCGGTCACGCACCTGCCGGGGCGTCTCCACCTTCAGGCCACCCACATAACCGGAGAACCGGGTGTACACCTTCGCCTGTTCCTTGTTGCCGCTCAGGACAACCTTGTCGGCGTTGACCACCACGACAAAATCGCCGGTGTCAATATGAGTGGTAAATATCGGCTTGTGCTTGCCACGGAGCAGGCGGGCTGCCTCCACGGCGACCTGACCAAGAACTTTGTCCTTGGCGTCGATCACATACCATTTGCGCTCGACTTCGTGCGGCTTGGCGGAAAACGTCTTCATGTGCTTGTGTATGGGGCTTCGGGCGGCGGGAATATCCGCGCCGCGTGGCGAAGGGGCGCGCAATCTAGGGACCGGACCCAGCCCTGTCAACCCGGAAATCTCGGGTTTTTTCCGAAATCTTTAATTTATCCGAAAATTCCCGGCTTTTGGCACCCAGCAGCGGCACTGAATTTCCCACTGTCACCCCGGAGATCTCACCCGCAGCCGCTCTGCCCCTTGCCCCCGCACCTGCCGCACCACCAGCACGACGACGACCGTCACCACAAAAATCACCGCCGCCGCAAACTGGGACTTGCCAAGTTCCTTCCCCAGCTCCAAAGTTCCCCTGCTCCACGTCGCGCACTTCTTCAAATCCTCATCCCCACTTCCCACGCCATGCCCGAGATCGCCGAAAAAGAACTCCCGCAAAACCTCAAATCCCTCTGGTTGAAAGCCCTCAGCGCGGTCCAAACCGGAAATCTGACTTATGCCATCAACCTGCTCCAAGCCGTCCTCAAGGACGCCCCAGGATATCTTGACGGTCGCAAAGTCCTCCGCAACTGCGAAATCCAACTCGCCGGAGCCCCCAAGAAGAAGGGTGGCCTCTTCGGCATCCAAACCGGTGGGATGGGATTCATGAAGTTGGCCAGCCATGCGAAAAAGGACCCGGAAGGCACCCTGCCACTCATCGAAAAGGAACTCGAAAAGGACCCTTACAACGAGGCCGCCGCAGAAATCCTCTTCGATATCTTCATGCGCATGGAACTCCACGATTCGGCAGCCTTCGCTCTTGAGATCGTCCGCAAGGGCTACCCGGAGAACTCCAAGCTGCTCCACAAACTCGCCGATTTCTACCTCACCCACAATCAAGCCCTCACCGCTTCCGAGGTCTATAACGACATCATCAAGCACCACCCCACCGACTCGGTCGCGATCAAGGGCTCCAAGGACGCCTCCGCCCGTGCCTCCATGCAGAAACAAAAGTGGGATGAAAACGCCGACATGCGCACCCTCATGCGCAACCAGGCCGAAATGGAGGATCTCGAACGCGAATCCCGCTCCGGCCTCACCAAGGAACAACTCGAGGAACGCCGCGACCGCATCATCGAAAAATACAACACCGACCCCAACCACCTCCTCACCGTCAAGGAACTCGCCGCCATCTACGAACAACTCGAAGACTGGCACAACGCCCAAACCTTCTACGAATGGGCCCACTCGCTGAGCTCCGGCGACGTCGCCCTCGCCACCAAGGCCGGCCACATGAAGGACCGCGCCGCGGAAGCCGACCTTAAACAACTCGAAACCGACGCCGCCGCCGACCCCGAAAACGAGGAACTCCAGGCCGCGCTTGCCGGCCACAAGGCGGAGCGCCTCGCCCTCGTCGTCGATGAGGCCAAAAAGCGCGTGGAACAAAACCCCACCGACCCCCAACTCCGCTACGAGCTCGGTTCCGCCCTCTACAACGCAGGCGACCACTCAGGTGCCATCCCCCACCTCCAGCAGGCCACCCGCAATCCCCATATCCGCACCAAGGTACTCCTGCTCCTGGGACGCACCTTCAAGGCCAAGGGCATGTTCGACATCTCGATCAAACAACTCTCCGACGCCATCGCCGACCTCACCGCCATGGACAACACCAAAAAGGAAGTCCTCTACGAAAAAGGACTCATCCACGAGGAAATGGGCGACCAGAGTGCCGCCCTGGATTGCTTCAAACAGATCTACGAGGTCGATTACGGCTACCGCGACGTAGCCCAACGCGTGGAGTCGTCGTACAAATAGCGGCACTTAGGCACCGTTGTTTCGACGGCACCTTCAACCTGACGGTCACCGACGATCCCGTCGGTTTTCAACCGCCATGCCCGAATTTGTCGAAAGAACCGATGGAACCGACAAGCAGCACAATCTCCGGAATGATTGACGTGTGATGACAACGGCAGGCCCAGGCAATGTTGCTCTCTGATCCCGTGTCTCGTTTGTGGTCTTCGGTATATCCGTTTTTCCTCGCCATTTCCAGGGATAATTCTCAAACATTGGCCGCACCTGGAACCCGTGCCTCCATGCCCGACGAACTCACCATCGATGATTTTCTTGCCCGCCCGCCCGGCGTGCCGGTCATTGACGTCCGCACCCCGGATGAATTCGCAGCGGGACACATTCCGGGCGCGATCAACGTGCCCTTGTTTTCAAATGATGAACGAGTCGGGATCGGCACCGCCTACAAGCAGCAGGGCCGCAACCGGGCGGTGGGCATCGGGCTGCGCTGCGTGGGACCGAGGCTGGCGGACCTGGCGGACAGCTTGCTCGCGCTGGCGGATTCCGCCGATCCCCGCCTCCACATCCACTGCTGGCGCGGAGGCATGCGCAGCGGCAGCGTGGCGTGGTTGATGGAAGCCACTTCCGGTTGCCGGGTGGCCACCTTGAAGGGCGGCTACAAGACCTTCCGCCGCTGGGTGCTCCACTCGTTCGCCATCCCCCGCAAGCTGCGCATCGTCGCCGGCCTAACTGGCAGCGGAAAAACCGCAATCCTCAAACAATTGGCGGAACTCGGTGAGCACACAGTGGACCTCGAGCGGCTCGCCAACCACAAAGGCAGCGCCTTCGGACAGCTCGGCGAAGCCCCGCAACCGACCCAGGCCCAGTTCGAAAACGCCCTTGCCCTGGCGTGGCGGGCCACCGACCCCGAACGCCCGGTCTGGCTGGAAGACGAAAGCCGCATGGTCGGCAAGCGGGTCCTGCCGGAGCCCCTCTGGGAACAGAAACAAAATGCCCGTTTCCATGTGATCGAACTTCCCGACGACGAACGCATCACCCATCTCTGCAATATCTATGCCGACTTTCCCCCGGCGGAGCTGGAGGCGAGCGTCGGGGCGATCCACTCGCGGCTCGGCGGCGACCGCACCAAGGCCACCATCGAGGCTCTCTACCAGGGAAATTTCGCCGAGTCCTGCCGCATCATCCTGTCCTACTATGAGCGAACCTATCAGAAGTGCATGGCGGCCCATCCTCCGGAAAATATCACCCTCCATCCATTTTTGAAACTCGAGCCGCGCGCCATCGCCGCCGCTCTGATCACAGCCACCCATCCATCACCATGACCCCATCCGTCCGCCTCACCCAATACAGCTCCGGTGCCGGTTGCGGCTGCAAGATCGCCCCGCGAGTCCTCGATGAAATCCTCGCCACAACCGGCGATGCCACCCCACCCGATGCCCGCCTGATCATCGGCAACGAGATGCGCGATGACGCCGCCGCTTGGCTGCTCGACGATGGCGATACCGTGCTGCTCTCGACCACGGATTTCTTCATGCCGATTGTGGATGACCCCTTCGACTTCGGGCGCATCGCCGCCGCCAATGCGATCAGCGATATTTATGCGATGGGCGGTCGCCCCGTGCTGGCACTCGCGGTCCTCGGGTGGCCGATCGACAAGCTGCCGCCGGCAGTGGCCCGCGAGGTGATCCGCGGTGCCCGCTCGGTCTGCGCCGAGGCGGCGATCACCCTGGCCGGCGGCCACAGTATCGATAGCCCGGAACCGATCTTCGGTCTCGCCGTCAACGGCTTGGTCAAGCACAGCCACCTCAAGGCCAACGAAGGGGCCCGCCCCGGCGACCTGCTTTTTCTAACAAAACCGCTCGGGGTCGGCATCCTCGCCACCGCCGAGAAGAAGGGAATGCTCCGCAGCGAAGATATCGGCAAGGCCGCAGACTCGATGACGCGTCTCAATTCGATCGGGGCGAAGCTCTCGGTGTTGGAGTCCGTCCACGCGATGACCGACGTCACCGGTTTCGGCTTGTTCGGGCACCTGCTGGAAATGTGTCGGGCGAGCAAGGTTTCCGCAGAGATTGACTTCGCCGCCATCCCCCAGCTCAGCGATCTGGCCGGCTATCTCGCCCAAGGCATGGCACCCGGCGGCACCCGCAGGAATTGGGAGAGTTACGGCAATGCCATCGACTGCCCGGATGAAACCCGCCGGGCGATTCTCAGCGACCCGCAGACCAGCGGCGGTCTGTTGATCGCGGTTGACCCGATGGCCGGAACTGAAGTTAAGGAGATTTTCCAATCCCACGGACTGGCCATCGACCCCCATCCGGTCGGAACCATCCGGCCCCGCACCGGAGCCGGGTCCCGAATCGCCGTGAGCTAGCTGCCTGGATCAGGGATTCACTGGTTTTGAAGGTTGCATTCGGGCGGGGGCCGCCTAGCATCGCCGCAGCTTATGAAAAACATCCCGGTTCTGCATGTGACGGAGACCAGCCTGGCCGCAGCCTACGAGCGGGCGCTGGTGGAACTTTACGAAAACGGTGTCCGTTTCCAAACCCAATACGACAAGCCCGGCGACCCGCTCAGCCTCGATTGCACGATGAATATCACCGTGCTCGATCCGCTGGCGGAGCCGATGATCCACAAGGCGTTTCCGGGCGGCATCGAAGACTTGCGGGAATACGTCATGGAGGTCGGCGGAGCCAAGGACCACTGGGTCAAAAACATCAACGACCCGGCCGATACCCGCTGGGAATACACCTATCACGGCCGCCTCGCCGCCTACGGCTCATGGCAGGAAGCCCATAACGGCGACTCCGTGCGCGCCGGCGGCTTCTGCATCGACCAGATCGAAGCGGTCATTGCCAAACTCGTCCGGCAACCGTTCACCCGGCAGGCGCAGATGATCACCTGGATGCCCAATCTCGACCTCGATTGCTACGACCCGCCGTGCCTGCAGTCGATCTGGTATCGGATCCTGGAGGACGAGGAGGACGGCACCTGGTGGCTCAACTGCAACATCCGTTTCCGCAGCAACGACGCCTGGGGCGCAAGTTTCATGAACCTGTTCGGTTTCATCCTGTTCAACCGCGACGTGATCGCCGCCGAGGTCGCCAAACGCAGCGGCCGCACCGTGAAACTCGGCCGGCTCAACTGGCAGGCGGATTCCTATCACATCTACGGCAAGGACATCGCCGCCGCCAAGGCCCGCCTGTTCGACCGGATCGAGTCCACCCCGTTTGAAAACCGGATCTATGAGTTCACCGACGAGATGATCCAGGAGATCTATCAGGAGGCGGAGGCCGCCGTCCAACTCAAGATCGCCGACTACGACCGATCCCACTGATGTCCCCCACCCCTGTGATCCCTCCCGCCATTCCCGATCATGCGTTTCTTTCTAATTGACCGCATCACCACCTGGGAGCCGGGCCTGCTGGCCGAGGGCGTGAAGAACGTCGCCTTGAGCGAGGATTTCTTCGACGACCACTTTCCGCGGCGGCCGGTGATGCCAGGGGTGTTGATTCTCGAAGGAATGGCCCAACTCGGCGGACTGCTGCTGGAGACCAGCCTCCAGGAACAATATAACAAGAGTGCCAAAGCGGTTGTGACCATGCTGGAGCGCACCAAGTTCCGGACCATGATCAAACCAGGGGATTCCCTGCGCTACCGCACCGAAGTCATGGCGATCAACGAAGCGGGCGGCAAAATCAAAGCCACCGCCCACTGCGAGGGAAAACCGGTTACATCCACCGAAATGGTCTTTGGTTTCAAATATCTCGACGACCCGCTGCTGGATGCGAAACGCAAGCAGTTGATGGACGTCTGGCGGACCTAACAACGTGTCACCCCCTCCAGCCAACCGCCCGTCGCCCGCAGCGATTGTCATCACCGGCATCGGCATGGTCACGCCGCTGGGATTCGGTGCCGCCGACGTGCTGGATCAAGTCATGGCTGGCACCACCGCGATCGCGCCGCCCCGGCGGTTTGACGTCAGTCCGTTCGCCTGTCCGGTTTGCGCCGTCATCGAGGATTTCAATCCGCGGGACTTCATCGCCGAGACCAAGTTCATCCGCTTGATGAGCCGCGACGCCCAACTGGCCGCCGCTGCCGCCCACTTGGCACTGGCCGACGCAGGACTGGAAGCGGAGCGATTCCACGCGCCCGGGGAGATGGGTGTTTTCGGAGCCACCGGGCTGGCCGGGCTGCCGGTCAAGGAAATCGCGCCCTTGCTCATGGCCTCCACGGATGCCGACGGCCGGTTTGATTTGAGAAGATTCGGAGAATCGGGGCTGCGTGCGGTGAGTCCCATCCTCTCCTTCAAGATCCTCGGTAATATGCCGGTGTGCTTTGTCTCCATCTGCGAAAACATCCAGGGCCCCAACGCGGTTTACACTCCCTGGGAAGGCCACGGCGCGAGGGCCGTCGAGGCCGGCATCCTCGCCTTGCAGGATGGCGATGCCCGCTGCGTGCTGGTCGGTGGTACCGATGTGAAAACCCACGAGCTGGCGTGTCTCGCGCTGGAGCAACTCGGCGTGTTTGATTCATGGACCCGCTCGGGAATCGGAGTGGCACCCGGCGAAGGCGCGGTTTTCATGGTGCTGGAAACTGCGGCGACAGCCCTGCTGCGCGGAGCGAAAACCTATGCCCGGATTGCCCACCGCCGGTTCAAGTGCCAACCCGGCCCGCCCTCCGCGACCGTGCTGGAGACGGTCCTCAACGGGCTGGCTCCACAACCTGCCGGCGCGCTCATCGCCGCCGCCAACTCCGATCCGGTGCTGGAACAAGCTGAAGCCGAGGCGCTCGCACGAACCCACATCCGCGCCCCGCTGACGCTTTCGCCGAAGCGGCAGCTAGGCGATCTATTTGCCGCCGCCGCGCCGTTGCAGGTGGCGCTCGGTGCCTTGTTGGCACGGCAACTCGGACAACCGGTGGTGGCCGACTGCTTCGGCCACGGCACCGAACAAGCCGCCTTCCTCCTCGATCCGACATGAGACACCGAATTGTCATCACCGGCATCGGGGCGTGTTCACCAGTGGGCGGCGGACCGGTGGCGTTCTGGCACAACCTGCTCGCTGGAAAATCGGGCATCGGCCCTGTCACCCTTTTTGATACCAGCACCATGACCGTTCGCATCGGCGGCGAGGCGAAAGGGCTCGATCCGGCACGTCTGGCAACGGAATTTCCGGAATCCGGCCATGAAACCGACCGCAAGATCGGCCTCGGCCTAACCGCCGCGGACCAGGCCATCCGGGACGCGGCATTGGACCGCGCGGATTTGCGTGAAGCGGCGGTTTTCGTCGGGGTCAGCCTGGAGTCGTTTCCACTCGGGCAGGCCGGCATGACAAGGGACGCGGACCACCTGATCCGGACCCTGGCCGGCCAACAGGGGATCGGATTGCAGACCCCGCTGGACCGGTTGGCGCAACTGATGGGCATCCATTACGGCTTCAACAGCGGCCAAATCACCAATTGCTCGGCCTGTGCGGCGGGTGCCCAGGTGATCGGCGAGGCATTCCGACGCCTGCGCTCCGGATGCTGCGAGATGGCGGTCGCCGGCGCGGCCGATAGCGTGTTGAACCCGCTGGGCCTGGGCGGTTTCAGCCTGCTGCGGATTCTTTCCACGGAAAACGAACGTCCACAGCAGGCCTGTCGGCCGTTTGACGCCACCCGACAGGGCACGGTGCTGGGCGAAGGATCCGCATTTCTCGTAATGGAAACCCTCCCGCACGCCCGCCAGCGCGGAGCCCGCATCTACGCGGAAGTGTTAGGCTACGGAACGTCGCTGGATGCCTACCGCGCCACCGACCCGGAACCGGGCGGCAAGGGCGCGATCCGCAGCATGAGGCGCGCCCTCGCCGATGCCGGGCTGCCACCGGAAGCCGTGGACGGCATCAACGCCCACGGCACCGGCACCCCGAAAAACGACATTGCCGAAACACGCGCCATCAAGGAAGCCCTCGGGCCCCGTGCCCATGCCATCCCGATCACCGCCAACAAATCCATGACCGGCCATCTCATCGCGGCCAGCGGCGCGCTGGAAGCGGCGGTCTCCGCCCTCACCTTGCACACCGGATGGATGCCGCCGACGATCAACCTCGAGCATCCCGACCCGCAATGTGACCTTGACTACGTGGCCGGGAAAATGCGGGAATTCCACGGCGAGATCATCCTGTCAAATTCGTTTGGTTTCGGCGGCCAGAATGCAACCCTGGCATTTGGAAAATATCATGAATAATCGAGTGGCATTGGTGAGCGGGGCATCGCGGGGCATTGGCCGCGCCATTGCCATGGAACTGGCCCGGCGCGGCCACCAGGTGGCAGTCGGCTACCACCAGCGCGCCGACGCGGCACAGTCGGTCGTGGCGGAAATCCAACAAATGGGTGGTTTCGGATTTCCAGTGGAACTCGAGGTGACGGATCCCGCAAGCTGCCAGGCCGTCGCCGACATGATCAAGCAGCGCTGCGGCAGCCTCGATATTCTGGTCAACAATGCAGGCGTCGTCAATGAAGCACCCGCGCTGGCGATGGGCGACCCGGCCTGGGAGCAGGTGCTGGGCGTGTGTCTAACCGGCTCATTCAACCTGGCGCGGGCTTGTGCCAAATTCATGGTGCTCGGCCGCTGGGGCCGGATCATCAATATTTCCTCGGTGGTCGCCAGCCAGGGCGGCCGCGGCCAGGCCAATTACGCGGCTGCCAAGTCCGGACTGGAAGGCCTCACGCGCGCCTTGGCCATCGAACTCGCCCCCCGCGGCATCCTGGTCAACGCAGTAGCCCCCGGCGTGATCGAAACCGAAATGTCGCAACCGGTTTTGGCCCGGCACGGCGACCGCATCCTGTCGCGCATTTTGCTCCAACGCCCCGGTCAACCGGACGAAGTCGCCGGCCTGGTGGGTTTTCTAACATCAGAGCAGGCATCCTACATCACCGCCCAGGTGTTTCACGTGGATGGCGGCTTCGGCTTGAACCTATGACCTACGACCCATGATCACCTACGACCAACTTCTGGAACTCCTCCAAACCCGCCGCTCCGTCCGGCGCTTCGAGGAACGTGCCGTGAGCCGCGATGACTTGAACCGCTTGCTGGAGGCGGCCCGCTGGGCACCGTCCAACCACAACCGCCAGCCCTGGAAGTTCATCGTCATCCAAGACCGCGCCCGCATCCGGGCACTGGCGGAGGGAATCCGGCAGGGCATGGAAGACAAGCTGAAATCCCTGCCCGAAGTGGCACCCGTCCACGCCGCCGGCCTGGTCCAACACG
>JAIPKB010000109.1 GCA_021733795.1 Akkermansiaceae bacterium
AGGGCGGCCCAGTCCGACCACCGGCTTGGCTGGCCGCGCGCGGTGAGCGAGGCCAGCCAAGCGGCGCTGAGTTTCTTGTCGAGCGGCACCGGGTGCTTTGGGTCCAAACCGAGTCCAGCGTTGGCAGCCGCGTCAAAAGGACCGGCAAAAACGCGGGGTGAGAACAGGGCGGCGGCTCCGAAGCCGGTAAAGCGGAGAAAATCGCGGCGGTTTGGAGGGCAACAACCGGAGGATGGCGAACAGCAGGATGATGAGTTCATGACGGATGAATTGAGATTATTTCATAGGATGGGATTATCTTTGTCCAAAGGCGGAAGCAAGGGCAAGGCGCAGCGGACGGGTAATCACCCCACGAAGATGATTGGTTTCCGGACAACTGACAACAGAAACCAACCTGTCAGAGAAACTTACAGGCATGGCCGACCCATCAAAATACAGGATTTTCTTTCACCGCCAAGGAACACAAAGCGGAAATCCAATGTCTTTTGAAATCATGTTCCCATACGGGACGCCTCGCGCGGAAAGAAAGGCCGCCCGAACGCGGAGGACGCGAGGAAGCAGCGAAAGCAGCGGAAGAGTTTCACGGGATGGGTGATGACGCGTTTTTGCAGACGGTGCAGCCTATCGCAGGCCAGCGCCGCGTGCAATCTCATCCTGTCAGGGCTTCGCCAACTGGCTGCGGCGGAGGGTGTGCTGTTCGAGCACCTCCCCGCGTGTCACTTCCGCGTTGATCTTCCGGCCGGATGAGTGCAGGGTCGGGGCACGCATGGAAGAGGAAATCGACGCGATGATCCGTTATCTGGCCACCGAACGGGGCCTGTCGGAGGCCTATCAGCTTTCGGTACGCCAGACCCTGGACGCGCTGGCCGGCTGGCTGGCCAAACGCGGGGGCGGCCTGCGTGATCTGGGCACGGAGGATCTCGCGGCCTTTCTCGGCCAGCGCAAGCGGGATGGACTCAAGGCCGCCTCGCTGCGGATCACCACCGTCCACCTCAAGGTGTTCTTCCGCTGGTTGGCGGCCAAGGGTCGCCTGGTGATGGACCCGGCCGAACCCCTGCTCGCCCCGCGCCCGGACCAAACCCTTCCGGAAACCCTCCACGCTCAGGAAATCCGGAAACTCTTGGAGTCGATCGACCCCACCCGGCCGCTCGGCCGACGGGATCTGGCGATTCTCGAACTCTTTTACTCGTCCGGCCTGCGCCTCTCCGAGCTGTGCCAGGCCCGCTTGGAGATGATGGATTTCACCGGCGGATTCCTCAGGATCACCGGCAAGGGGGGCAAGACCCGGATCGTCCGGGTCGGCACCAAGGCACTCGCCGCCATCGATGATTTTCTCCACCACGAGCGGCCGAACCTGGTCACCCGGCGGACTTCGTCGCACCTGTTTATCAGCGTACGCGGCACCGCCCTGTCACCGGACCGGGTCCGCCAGATTGTCAAGGAACGGGCACGCGCCGCTGGCATCGATCAATCGATGTATCCCCACCTGCTCCGGCATTCCTTCGCCACCCACCTGCTGGAAGGCGGCGCGGATCTCCGGGTCATCCAGGAGTTGCTGGGCCACTCGGACATCTCCACCACTCAGATCTACACCCACGTCGATCGCCAACGCCTCAAATCAGTCCACCGCCAGTTTCACCCACGCGGTTGAACGGGAAGGGGTGCCCAACAGCGCCCCATCCATGTCTGTCAGGCAGACAAGATGATTAATTTTAGAAGAAAATAAACATTTCCTAATATTTTTCTTGCGTTCCCTCGGTTTTTTTATTAAAGCGCTGTCCGCACCCACCTGACACATGAAACGCACTTTCACCAAAGCGTGGCCTTTGGCGTCCGTATTGCTGGTCGCCCAAGCTTCTGCCTTCACCTTGGATTTTAGTTCCTTATCGCTCGGCACCCCGGTTCCCAATGCCCCGGGCGGCGTGACGCTCAACGTCGCCGGCTACGGTGACGTGAAATTCCAAAGCGCCCCTGGCGGCATTCTGGAACTCGCCGCTGATGGCGGCCTGAATGCGGTCAATTCCGAAACCGGCGAACCCCTGGTGGTCACCTTTCTCGCCGACCCCTTGGTGACCGAGCCAATTTTCGACGATGAAACCCTCCCGAGCGGCGAGGGTTTCATCCCAGCCGACATCGGCTCGAAGATTTACGAAGTGACCTTCTCAGGGACGGATGCCGCAGTTTCGGCGGTGCATTTCATTCCGGAGCCTTCCACCTTGCTGTTCGGGGCGTTCGGCAGTCTTGCCCTGCTCATCCGCCGCCGCTGACCAACAGGGCGGTCCCGGCCATCGCGTGCATGACAAAACGGTCATCCCCCCCCGACCCTCCCGGTCCCTCTGCGCCCCCCCGCGGGCGCTTGACATGTCGCCTGCCTGGGATAGGGTCCCCGGCATGAGAGTTCCACTGATTGTATGGGTGATGGGTTGGGCGGCAGCCGGTCCGGCGGCCGGGCAGGTGGTGCCCGCGACTCCCCAACGCCCGATCACCCGCGGCACGGGTGGCAACCTCAATGGAGGGGGGACCATCGACCCCGAACAAAAGGACCCCAAGACCGTTCGGTTTGTGACCCACGTGGTACTTTCCGCATCCAGAATCTGGCGCAATGGAGACGGCCGCACCTTGGAGGGAAAACTGATCGCCTTCGAGGATGTGGTCAACCAAACCCCGGTCGGAGCTGCCGAACCACCCGCACCGGAGCCGCCGAAAAACCCGACCGTGGTCTCCAATGGCAAGGTCCGGCTGCTGGTGGGGAAAAAAGCCTACGAACTGCCAATCTCCCGGTTGGTCAAGATCGATCAGGATTTCATCGAGCAAGTGCGGGCGGGATTCGCGAAAAAAGCCGCCGCCAAACCGTAACCCCGGCACCGTTTCCCGATCATTCGGACGATCGTCCATATCATCGGGAAATGAACCGGGCGGCGGCTCACATCTCGTTCATCAGGCGGATCCCCCACGCAACCAGGGCCACTACCGCAACCACCAGCATGAGGATGAGCGTCAGGCTTTTGTTCTGGGCGATCTGCAGGTTGCGGGCCTCCCGGCGGGTGGCGATTCCCGCTTCGTGCTCGAGGGTCCGCCGCAGTTCCTCCAGGCGATCGAAAACCGGTATGGTATTCTCTTTGTCATCCCGCTCAAGGGCGATTTTTTTGGGCAACTCACGGGCCTCGGCCAGCTTGCGCTCCAGTTCCCGAGCTTCAGCCTCGCACTGCTTCAACTCCAGATCCTCTTCCAACAAGGTCGTGGCATTCATCGCAACCGGTGGTTATTTGAGAAGATAAATCACCAGCGCCAGCCCCCCGAGCACGCAAACCGGAAGATTGAACGCCAAACCGTTCTGGAGGTTCTTCCTGAACTCACCGGCTTCCGACACCCGGGCTTTGGCGCGCTTGCGGGTCGCTTCGCGACCGCCGAAGATGCTGCCGCAACGGCGGCCCTCGAAATGGGCGGCGGCCTGATCGTATTCATCCACCGCGATGTCGATGATCATGTTGGAACGTTCCAAGCGCTCCGCCAGGTTGTCGCGGTTCCAGCTTTCCGGGTTGAGCTTCTGGATCTTGTCGAGGTGCGCGGCGAAGCAGGCGCGGCACTGCTCGAGATCCTCCGCTTCCTGACGGGCCTCCTCCAACTCGCGGTTGATCAGGGTCACCGCAGAAGTGAATTTCTCAAACAACTCGGACTGCTGCGACAGGAAGGTCCGCTTGCGGGCGGTGAGTTCCTCAAGTTCCTGCTTCTTGCGGGCCAACTCGTCCTTCTGGCCCTGAATACGCTCCAATTCCGCCTCCGCGACTTTCAATTTGTGGTCGTAGTCGTCGCCTGCGGGGAAATTCTGTCGCGTCGGCATCTCCAACTGGGTGGAGCGGATCTTGATGTGATGGGTATGATCGGCGGTGGTTGACATGGGGTGGACAGGGGTAACGCCAATCAAACTAGCAAAAACCGCCAAACCTGGCCAGCAAAATATCACGGAAATGTTGATTATTTTTAAATGGCAACTTTATGCCGTCCTCATCCAGAAATGCGGGTGCACGCGTGAACCCCTGTTCAAATGAAAAACATCGGCGGTCCCTGTCCGGCGCTGATGTTTTCCAGCGTAACCTGCGCCAGCAGGTGGTGCCAATCGGCCGAAACCCGCTCCCAGGCAGCCTGGATGGCCGCGCCGGACTCACCGTCCGAGGTGACCGAACGGTGCAGCAGCGCGGGTTCCACGGCCTCGATGATATCGCGCAGGGTGACCGCGTCGGGGAGCCGGGCGAGCAGGTAACCACCGGCCGCGCCACGGGCGCTTTCGACGAGTCCACCGCGGCGCAAGTCGTTGAGAATTTGCAATAAAAAGCTTCTGGAGATGTCTTCTCGTTGCGCAATGTCATCCAAGCGTGTAAGAGTCCTGCCGTCATGGTGTTTCGCCAACTGGGCGAGGGCCCTGCAGGCGTATTCCAATTTTTGAGAAATCTTCATGAGCCATAAAGAACATACCGGACCCGTTCCGGCCAGCAAGAACACCGGCAAGTTCAACGACCATGACGGCTTGAACGTCGGTTGCGTCTGGAACGTCCTGCAATCCGAGGCCCGGCGGGCGGTGGCCGAGGAGCCGGCGCTGCGGCCGTTGGTGGACGATGTGATCCTCACCCGGGCCTGCCTGGCGACCGCTCTGGGTGCGCGCCTGGCGCGGCGCTTGGCCCGCGAGGACATGCCACGTCACTGCATGGAACCCCTGCTGACCGGGGTTTTTGAAGCCCGTCCGGCGATTGTCCAGAGCGCGGTCCGGGATTTGGTCGCCATGTATGAACGGGATCCGGCGTGTTTCTCGCCACTGGAACCCATGCTGTTTTTCAAGGGTTTTCTGGCCCTCAGCACCTACCGGGTGGCCCATGAGTTCTGGCAACAGGGCCGCCGCTGGCTGGCACTCTACCTCCAGAGCGTCGCCAGCGAGTCATTCGCCGTGGACATCCACCCGGCCGCCCGCATCGGCTGCGGCATCCTGCTCGACCACGCCACCTCCTTCGTCGTGGGTGAAACCGCCATCATCGAGGACGATGTCTCGATCCTCCACGAGGTGACCCTCGGCGGCACCGGCAAGGCAACCGGCAACCGCCACCCGATCATCCGCTCCGGCGTGTTGTTGGGAGCCGGGGCGAAAATCCTCGGCCGGGTCGAAATCGGCACCGGTGCCAAAGTCGGCGCCGGCAGCGTGGTCCTGGCGGATGTCCCGCCCCACACCACCGTCGCCGGAGTCCCGGCCGTCATCGTCGGCGAGGTCAGCGAGGACAATCCGGCAACCGAAATGAATCAAAGGCTCGACTGCCGCAGTTGATCCCAAAAGCACGCAGAAGTCCGCTGGTTGCCGAATCCCTCAACGCTTCTTAAAAAAAAGAATCGAATTTTTTTAAAATTCGTGTTTGCTGACCTTTCGCACTTGACTAATTTTATGAAATTCGAATCATTGCCTCCCGATGAGAACCCAGCTCCTGACCTTCGCTTGTTGCGGTGCCCTCACAGCCACGCTGTTCGGCATCAATGCCAGCCCGACCCCGGTCGATCTCCAGCAACCCGACGGCACCCCCGTCCGGCTCAGACCCCGTGGCGACGAGTATCTGAACTGGTTTGAGGACGACCAGGGCTTCAGCGTCGTGAGGAACGGCAGGCAATACGTCTATGCTGATCGCGACCCCGATGGCCACCTGGCCCCCACGGCTCACCGGGTTGGGGCCGGCAATCCGGAGGGGCTGGGTTTGCCGCAACATTTGCATCCTTCCTCCGCCGCAATTCAGGACGCCCGCACCAAGGCGCTGCCCCCGGCCCTCAGGGTCCAGGGCCCCTCAGGCGCGGCACCCGCTCCGGAACCACCCGCTGGAGTGGCTTCAGTCGGGACCATGAAAAACCTGGTGATTCTCTGCAAATTCAGTGATCACGACAACACCAAGATCCGTTCCCAGGCAGACTTCGACACCATCTTCAACACCATCGGGGGCGACCCGGTACTGGCCCCCACCGGCAGCGTCCGGGATTATTACACGGAGACCTCCTACGGCGCGCTCACCCTGCAAAGCACGGTGGTGGCATGGGTCACCCTGCCCCACACCGAGGCCTACTACGCGGACGGCACCGACGGCACCGGCGGCACCTATCCGAACAACGCCCAGGGCATGGTCAAGGATGCTTTGGATCTGGCCGATGCGCTGGTTGATTTCGGGCAGTTCGACACCGATGGAAATGGCTACGTGGATGCCATCGATATCGTCCACTCGGGTTACGGGGCGGAATCCGGCGGCGGCGGCGGCAATTGGATCTGGTCCCACAAATGGTCGCTCTGGTCCCTGCCCGACGGGCAATGGACCAGCCAGGACAACAATGCGAACTCCGTGAAAGTCAAGGTCTATGATTACCACACCGAATCTGCCCTGATCGGCACCAGCGGCACGTCCATCACCACCATCGGCGTGATCTGTCATGAGACCGGGCATTTCCTCGGCCTGCCCGATCTCTACGACACGGATGGCTCGAGCGAGGGCATCGGATCCTACTGTCTGATGGCCAATTCATGGGGGTTCGACTTTACCGGCCGGCATCCCCCCCATTTCTCTGCCTGGTGCAAATTGCAACTCGGCTGGGTCACTCCCACCTTGGTCAGCGGAGGCACGATCAGCGCGCCGCAAGTCGCCACCAACAAGTCGATCTTCCGCGTCAATACCGGTTACCCGAGCACCGAATACCTGCTCATCGAAAACCGGCAACCGGTGGGCTTTGAGAGCGACATACCCCAAGGCGGTCTGGCCATCTGGCATATCGATGAAGGCAAGCCCGACAATACCGCCGAGGGTTATCCGGGACAAGCCAACTGGCCCGCCAACAACAAGCACTACAAAGTCGCCCTACTCCAGGCTGACGGCCTCTATCAGCTGGAGAAGAACGCGAATCGCGGCAACGCCGGCGATGTTTACCGGAACGGCGGCGTGAATGCCATCACCCCGGCCACCACGCCCAACACGGACCGCTACCAAGGCGGCACGGTGACACCGAGCAACACCTCGATCACCGCGATCAGCAACTCGGGCAGCACGATGACCTTCACCCTCAGCAACACCGTCTATCCGGTCATCACCAGTGCGATCACCGCGTTTGGAAACCAGGGCACCCCCTTCAGCTATCAAATTGTGGCGTCCAATGCCCCGACCAGTTACGCCGCCACCGGTCTGCCCGCAGGCCTGGCCATCGACACCGGCAGCGGGTTGATTTCCGGCACGCCAACTGGATTCGGCACTTCCGTGGTGACGCTCACCGCCACCAATGCCAGTGGCAGCGCCAGCGCGTCGCTCACTCTCACGGTGACTTCCGGCACCCCGCAAATCATCGTCAATTCCCCCAATGGCGGAGAAACGCTCTACACAGGTGCCGCCCATACCGTGACCTGGACAACCAACGTCAGCGACATCGTGAAGATCGAACTCTACAAGGGTGGCGCTCCGTATTCCGTGCTGGCCCCCAGCGAGACCAACGACGGGAGTTATTCCTGGCCGGTTTCCAGCGGCCTGCCGCTGGCTGCCGACTACACGATTCGAATCAGCAGCGTGCCCAGCCCGGCGGTTTTCGACACCAGCGATGCGAATTTCGAAATCAAGGCACTACCAACTCTGGAGGACGCCCTGGACACCACCGGACTCACCTGGACCTCTGCGGATTGGTTCCCTCAGTACGCGATCACCCACGATGGCGTGGACGCCGCCCAGAGCGGCGCAATCGGCGACAACCAGAGTTCCTCGATGCAAATCACGACCACCCAGGCCGGCACCCTGACCTTCTGGTGGAAGGTATCGTCGGAAGCCATATTCGATTATCTCCATTTCTACATCGATGATGCCGACCAGACCTCCGCGCCCGCCATTTCTGGAAACGTGGATTGGACGCAGAAAACCGTCCCTATCCCGTCTGGCATCCACACGCTTAAATGGTCCTATGTCAAGGATGCCAATACCGTATCCGGCTCGGACGCGGCATGGGTGGACCAAGTGGTTTTCACCTCCAGCACCCAGCCCGATATCGCCGTCGAGCAACCACTCGGCACCGATCTCACCGACGGCGCCTCCACCGTCAGTTGCGGCTCCTCCGACATCTCGGTCGCCGCCACCCCTGTCACCTTCACCGTGAAAAACACCGGCAGCGCTGACCTCACCGGCCTCGCCGTCACCGCCGACGGCACGAACTCCGTCGATTTTTCTCCCGGCAGTCTCGGGGCCACCACCCTCGCCCCGGGTGCCAGCACCACCTTCACCGTCACCTTCACCCCGACCGCCGCAGGCAGCCGCAGCGCAGTAATCCACGTCGCCAGCAACGACCCCGACGAAAACCCGTTCGATATCAACCTCACCGGCACCGGTGTCGGCATCCCGGAAATCGCCGTCGAACAACCCGTCGATAACGACCTCACCGAAGGCTCCACCAGCATTGACTGCGGTACGACCACCATCGGCTCCAGCTCCTCCCCGGTCGTCTTCACCGTGCGCAACACCGGCACCGACAACCTAACCGGACTATCCCTCTCCATAGACGGCTCCGATCCGGACGACTTCGCCCTCGGTACCCTCGGCTCCACCACGCTCGCCCCCGGGGCCAGCACCACTTTCAACATCACCTTTTCTCCGAACTTCATCGGCCCCCGCAGCGCGGCCATCCACCTCGCCAGCAACGATGCCGACGAAGACCCCTTTGACATCACCCTCACCGGCACCGGCCTGGGAGCCCCGGAAATCGCCGTCGAGCAACCCGTCGGCAACAATCTCACCGACGGCGCGGCCACCGTCGACTGCGGCAGCCTTGCTCTCGGCGCGTCCAACACCCTTGTCTTCACCGTCCGCAATACCGGCTCCGCCGACCTCACCGGGCTCGCCATCTCCCAGGACGGCGCGCACAGCGCGGATTTCACCGTCGGCACTCCGGGTGCCTCCACCGTCCCACCAGGAGCCTCCACCACCTTTGATGTCACCTTCACTCCGGGAGCCGCCGGCACCCGCAGCACCACCATCCAAATCGCCAGCAACGATGCCGACGAGAACCCCTTCGACATCAACCTCACCGGCAGCACCGCCACTCAAACCCTGGTGCAGGCCTACGACGATGTGCAGGGACAGGGAGCCACATGGAAATACTTCGTCTCCACCACCGCACCGGACCCCACATGGAAGGATTCCGGGTTTGGCGACGGCTCATGGCCATCGGGTGCGGTTGAATGCGGCTATGGAGATGGTGACGAAATCACCGATGTCGGTTATCGGACCAGCAGCGGCAATAAAAAGAATATCACCACCTATTTCCGCCACACCTTTGTCGTGGCCGACCCGGCGACGCTTGCCGATCTGACCCTCCGCCTCAAACGGGACGATGGCGCGGTGGTCTATCTCAACGGCCAGGAAATATTCCGCAGCAACATGCCCGCCGACACCATCGACCACTCCACTGTGGCAAGCTCCGCCGCCGCCAACGATGGCAATACCTGGTTCACCCAGACTCTCACTCCCGCCCAGTCCATCCTCAACCAAGGAGACAATGTCCTTGCCGTCGAGATCCACAATATCACTGATCGCGACAACGATATCAGTTTCGACCTCGAACTCACCGCCATCGTCGTCGGCATCCCCGAAATCGCCGTCGAACAACCCACCGATTCCGATCTGACCGATGGCACCGCCTCCATCGATTGTGGCTCGTCCGACATCGATGTCGCTGCTACCCCGCTCACCTTCACCGTGAAAAACACCGGTACCGCCGACCTCAGCGGACTTGTCCTCACCAAAGACGGCACTGATTCCGCTGATTTCTCCCTCGGCAGCCTCGGAGCCACCACCCTGGCCCCCGGTGCCAGCACGACCTTCACCGTCACCCTCACTCCCGGTGCCGCAGGCCCCCGCACCGCCGCCATCCACCTCGCCAGCAATGATGCCGACGAAAACCCCTTCGACATCGCCGTCACCGGCACCGGCACCGGCACCGGCGGCGGCAGCCCCGAAATCGCCGTCGAACAACCCGCCGGCACCGACCTCACCGATGGCAGTGCCAGCATTGATTGCGGCTCGTCCGACATCGGGTTCGCCGCCGCCCCGCTCACCTTCACCGTGAAAAACACCGGCACCGCCGACCTCACCGACCTCGTCCTCGCCAAGGACGGCACCGACGCGGCTGATTTCGTCCTCGGCAGTCTCGGTGCCACCACCCTGGCCCCGGGGACCAGCACCACTTTCAATATCACCTTCGCTCCTCTGGCAGTCGGCATTCGAACGGCGGCCATTCAGATCGCCAGCAACGACGGCGACGAAAACCCGTTCGACATCAGCCTCACCGGAACAGCCACCAAGGCCGATTCGGTCGTCACCACTTGGCCGGCCGGCAGCGCAATCACCTACGGCCAAACGCTCGCGGATTCCGTCCTCAGCGGGGGCAGCGCAACGCCGGCCGGAACCTTCGCGTTCACCGCGCCCGCCACCGCACCGGCCGCGGGCACCGCCGCGCAGGACGTCACCTTCACCCCGACCGACAGTGCCAATTACAACCCGGTCACCGGATCGGTGGATGTGATGGTCGCCAAGGCCGATTCGGTCGTCACCACTTGGCCGGCCGCCAGCGCCATCACCTACGGCCAAACGCTCGCCGATTCCGTTCTCAGCGGGGGCAGCGCAACGCCGGCCGGAACCTTCGCGTTCACCACCCCGACCACCGAGCCCGCCGCGGGCACCGCCGCGCAGGACGTCACCTTCACCCCGACCGACAGTGCCAATTACAACCCGGTCACCGGATCGGTGGATGTTACGGTCGCCAAGGCCGATTCGGTCGTCACCACTTGGCCGGCCGCCAGCGCAATCACCTACGGCCAGACGCTCGCCGATTCCGTCCTCAGCGGCGGCACCGCGACGCCGGAGGGGACCTTCGCATTCACCACCCCGACCACCGAGCCCGCCGCGGGCACCGCCGCGCAGAGCGTCACCTTCACCCCGACCGACAGTGCCAACTACAACCCGGTCACCGGTTCGATCGAGGTGACGGTGAACGTCCCTGAAATCGCCGTCGAGCAACCCGTCGTTACCGACCTCACCGACGGCAGCGCCAGCATCGACTTTGGCTCGTCCGACATCGATGTCGCCGCCACCCCGCTCACCTTCACTGTGAAAAACACCGGCACTGCCGACCTCAGCGACCTCGTTCTCACCAAGAACGGCACCGACGCTGCGGATTTCGCCCTCGGCAGCCTCGGAGCCACCACCCTGCCCCCCGGTGCCAGCACCACCTTCACCGTCACCCTCACTCCCGGTGCCGCAGGCCCCCGCACGGCCGCCATCCACCTCGCCAGCAATGATGCCGACGAAAACCCCTTCGACATCGCCGTCACCGGCACTGGATACACCCCGCTGGAAAGCTGGAGACTCGCGGAATTCGGCACCATCGAGAACTCCGGTGCTGCACTCGACACCCTGGATGAGGATGGCGACGGCTTTCCCAACCTCATGGAATACGCCTTCAAGCTGGATCCCTCCATCTCGGAACAAAACCCGGTTCGCGGCGAGAGCACGGACACCACCCTCACCATCATTTACCCCCGCAACTTCGCAGCCACCGATCTGGTTTTCACCGTGGAAGAAAGCGCGGACCTCGGCGTCACCGATCCGTGGATCGCTGTCGCGGTCAGCGAAGAACTCCTGCCGCTCTCCCCCGGAGTCGAGCAGGTCAAAGCCACCCGCACCCTGCCCCCAAGCGCCGCCAGGGGCTTCCTCAGAGTCAGGGCCAGGGTCGCACCCTGACCGGTAAGAAAATCACTTTTTCCTGAATTTCTCCTTCACAAACCACCCCAAACCACCCACCCTTCGCCCGTGAAACCCTTCATTTTCGCACTGCTTCCAGTCTTCTGCGCCGCCGGATCACTCCACGCCCAGTCGGTCGTGACCGAACCCATCGGCTTCAATAAGGTGACCTGTCTGAGCAATTCGGACACCGTCGTCGGGGTGCCCCTGCGCAAGGAAGGCAGCCAAAGCACCGCCCTCTCGGGAAATCCCATCGGCACTGGAGATTCCATCACTCTCCCGGTTACCGCAACCCTCACCGCCGGGCAGTTCTCCAACCATTATGCAAAGTTCGTCGGCGGAGCCAAAGATGGCAGTTGGTATGACATCACCGCCCACACCACCGACTCGATCACAGTTGATCTGAATGGGGACAGCTTGACCGGTGTCACCTCCGGCGACGCCATTCTGATCGCGGAATACTGGACGCTGAACACGCTGTTCCCTCCAGCAGAAGCCACCGAAACTTGGACTGAAACTCCGGCAGCATCTGGAAACTGGGTACCCGATGGGCATGCTGTTGTTGCCAGCACAAATACACTCCCAACCGGGCGCCACACCGAAATTCGAATGCCTAATTTAACGGAACCGGGAACCAACATCCCTCCTGAAGGTCGATATTTTGTCCATGGAACCATTTGGAAGCGGTCTGGATCCGGCTCGACAGACTACGGCAGCACCATCATTTTTCCAAACACGCTCTTCACCATCAGTCACACTAGTTTGGTATCTCACCAGACCACCTATAGGACTATTGGAGAAGTGGAACTTGGCACAACGTCTATCCCTCTGACGACGCAGGACGACGTCGCCCAAGATAACTTCATCGGGATTCCCCGACCGCTCCCACTTACCTTGGACGAATTGAATCTCAGGCAATCACCGGGAGCTTTTATGGCAAGCACCAACACCCTTCCTACCGGTCGACGCGACCAACTACTTATTTACGATAATGAGTTGCAACGTCGAAATAAAGCTCCATCGGCAATCTACTATGTCCATAATGGAATTTGGAAACTATCTGGCGGTGGCAATACCGACCGCAGCAATGAGATTATACCCGCGTCAGCCGGATTCATCATTCGCAAATTCCAAGTCCCGGGACATCCTACGGCGTTCTGGAACAATACCTCCACTTACTAACAAACTCAACCTCCCCTATGAAAAAACTCACACTTCTCACTTTGCTGTTTCCGGCTCTTGCCCTGCCCAGCGGTGCTTCAATCTCGATCGACACTTTCGCGGGAGAGTTCCTGGACGCATCAGGCAGCAATGCAAGCGACTCCTCTCTCTGGGCCATTATTTACGATTCAAATGGTGACGATCTGCTACCAGGCGGACTCACCCCTGACTCTAGCCTTTTAGGGACAAATGCATCTCAAGCATTCACAGATTTTTCAGGTCAGCAAATCTTAACAGGTCAGAACATTGGCTTTGACAAAATTTTATGGGCTGGAGAAATCGACGGGGCAAATTTATCTGGAACGCCTAGTCTTGGCTACACCTCTCTGAGTAACTTCACCTTCGCTGAGCTAGGTGTTGTAGCCAACGGAAAATGGGCCGTTTATTGGTTCCCTGAACTCACTATCGACTCTGACACGTTGGGACTGTCGCCGTTCGAAGTCGGAGGCCTTCAGCAGACATCCGCGGGAGCCTCTTTAGGCGATTTGGGAATGGTCATGCCCGCTACTGACGACACAGGTACTAACTACACCGCGGCCTTCATTAATAGCGGCGATAACGGAGGTGACATTGCTCCAGCGACCTTCACTGCCGTAGTTGTCCCCGAGCCCACCACGCTCTCTCTCTCCGCCCTCGCCCTCGTCACACTACTGCGTCGCCGTCGATATTGATCACCGGTGGAGGCACCCGCTTTCGGCGGGACGACGCCTTGACTGACCTGCCTATCCGTTGGATTGGTGGCGTCACGTGCTCCGGAAATTGGGAAATATCGCCAGTAAACATGCACCGTCCCATTCTGAATGGTGAGTCGCCTGCTTCGGGGATCCTCCTCTCTTTCTTCCAGAACCGGCACCGAACTTCCTGCTATTGTTGGATTGTTCCATGGTTGGCAAGCCTCCTGCCGCTTGCCGCGTCCGTCAACATAATGGGTCAGATCGGACAACTGCGGAACACCTCTGGAACTGTCATCGACAACACTCCCACTCTGTTCGTATTGGTCTATGACGACAACGACGATGGCCTGTTCCCCGGAGGACTCCGGACTAACAAAAGCCTCGACTCGTCCAACGGCCCGTCCATTCATGCCACATTTGCGGGAAAGTCCCAAAGTTCCCTGAAACCAGGTGCTTTGATCGGTGCGGATAAGATTCTGATGACCGGAACCATCAATGGCACGGAAGGATTTGCTGTATTTGATCTACTCACCGCCGATCTGGATGGAACCGGAGTCGTTCTCGAAAGCGGACGCCATTACGCATTGTATTGGTTCCCCGGTGTTTCAACGCCATCCATTCCGACCTCAAACTTCCAAGTAGGAGGAATCCAGGAAACCATCGATTTCACGGGGGACGGGGCAGGGTACATCGGGATGCAAATCCCACCGGATGGCCACACCGTCACCACGCTCGTATACGACGCCGACCTTGGCGGCGACATCTCCGATCCCGCCCGCTTCACCGCCATCAATGCGAATCCGGAGCCCACGCTCTACGCTCAATGGCGCACCCTCCATTTCCCCGACCCTGGGGATTTCGCCAACGACGCGATCTCCGGTCCGCTGGCCTGTCCCTCCGGCGATGGCGTGAGCAACCTCGTCCGCTACGCCCATGGCGTGGGGCCTCACACACAGGTGACCGGACTCATGCCGGTACTGGCAGCCACTCCGGAAGCCCCCTTCACTTTCCGTTTCCGCTACGATCCCACCAAGACCGATCTGGCCTGGCGCGTCACCGCCGGCAACCAATTGACGGATTGGACGCAGGTCCTGTTTGATTCCCGCACCAGCCAGATTCCACCGCTCGATGACGGCTGGCTGCCGGTCCCGCTGCCGCCCAACCTCGGCGGCGGCCCGGCAATGGATCCCAGGATGTTCGCCCGGCTCGAAGTGATCGAACTTGCGCCGTAGGCCGCTTGGAGCCTGTCTGAAAAATGGCTTGGCAGGGACGTGGCTTGGCAGGGACCTTTTTCCGAAAGGTCCACGAGAATGCGTGGCGAATGAACGGTCGACACGGCTTTTTTATTCTCAGTTCATTCGCCCGGACGCTTCGGAAAAGCGTCCCTGCCAAAAACGCGGACGCTGCGGAACGCGCAGGCCGCCAACGGCGGCCCCCGGTGGATCGCGAAGCGCATCCTAGCAAAGCCCGAGCGCAGCGAGGGCAAAAGCGTCCCTGCCATTTTTCAGACAGGCGCTCACGAAGCCGGCGGCGTTTCCTTGTCCGGAACCTCGCGGTTGAACAACTCGGTCAGGTAACCCGGCGAAAGAATCTCCGGGGTGATGACCGGCTCCTTGCCCGGCACCAGCAGCACGTTCACCGGAATCGCGGAACGATCCAGTTCCCGCATCTTCGCATCGATCTCCGGGCTGGATTTGGTTTTATCCGCCCGCAGCGCAACGATGTTCTTCCGCTTCATCAGCGCGACGACCTCCGCAGTATAGGCGCGCTTCTTGTTGACCTGGCAGGTGAGGCACCATTTCGCCGTGAAGTCGATATATACCGGGCGCCCCTCCTTCAGCAGCTCGTCCACTCTCGCCTGCGACCACAGCTCCCAGACCAGTTCTCCGGCCTCGGCACCGGACTGCGCGGCGTCCACCTTGGGCGGAACGGTCAGCCAGACCCCGCCGACGGCAAACCCCAGCGCCAGGATCACCGCCGCCCGCCGCACACCCGGCTTGCGATGCGGCAGAAACCACCGGCCATAGACCCACGCCGCCAAACCAATAAGAGTCAGCCCGAACACCGGCCCCAGCATGTTTTCCACATCGATGTGGGCCATGTAGATCCAAAGCAAATAGGCCGTCGTCCCGAACAACAGGAACGACATCCCCTGCTTGAAACTCTCCATCCACGCCCCGGGCCGCGGCAGGCGCTCGATCAGGGCGGGAAAGGCCGAGAGCACCAGATACGGCAGCGACAGACCGATCGCCATCGCCCCGAACGCCGTGAAAAACTGACCCGCCGGCAATCCGACCGCCGCCCCGATCGCAACCCCGAGAAACGGACCGGAACACGGCGTGGCGACCACCGTGGCCAGCACCCCGGAGAAAAACGATCCCGCCAATCCCTGCTTCGACTGCAAGGAACCACCCACCGATGTTGCGGAAGTGCCGATCTCAAACAGCCCGAACATGTTGAGCGCCAGCACGAACATCAACAACATCAGCACCAGCACCACCCACGGGTTCTGGAGCTGGTTGCCCCAGTTTTCAACGTGCCCGGCCGCCCGCGCCGTAAACAAAATCCCACTGAGGACCCCAAACGACACCAACACCCCCAGCGTGAACACCAACCCATGGGCGATGATCTGCCGCCGGTCGTCGCCCGCCTGGTTGACAAATCCCATGATCTTGAGCCCGATCACCGGAAATACGCAGGGCATCAGGTTGAGGATCAACCCACCTAACAACATCCCGCCCAGCACCACCAGAAACCCGGAAAAACCGAGACCCTCCACCACCGCGCCACCACCCGCCGTACTCGCGGCAGCCTTCCCGCCCGGCTCGCTGCCGTCGCCGATCCGGGTCTCGCCGATCGCCACGGCGTAGGCCTCAGGCGTGCCACGTTTCCCACCCACGACAATCCCCGAAAGCATCTCACCCTGCGGGATCGGCTCCTCCAGCATGTCCTTCAGGGCGCGCTTGAGCGTGATCACCCATGCCTCCCCGTCCTTTTCCACCTTGCCGCCGGCACTGATCGGCTGGAGAAACTTCTGATTCGGAATGAACTCCACCGGAGCTGCAAGCGGTGCCGTGCCCCCCGGCATCGGGCTCAACCGCACCACCACCTCCGCCGCCGGATCCGGCGACTGGGCGGCAACACTCCAGCCGGCATTCGGCTGTGGCAGCCTGGCCCTCGCCGCCTTGAACAGGGTGGCCTGCGCAGGATCAGGCACGCTAACCGCAGCCACCGGCAGACTCAACTTGAACTCCCGCTCCTCGTTGATGCAGCCTTCCTCACAAATCTGCCATGAGGCATTGGCCACCACCTCCACCGTCTCACCCACCTTGGCATCGGCTGGTGCGGTGAGGTCCACCAGCAACACCGGTGCCCCGGGATAAATCAAACTCTTGCCGGAATACCCGTCCTTCACCTCCGGCACCGGCCATTGAATGGGCCCGGCACTGAACCCCGGCGGCAGCGTCCACTCGATCACGGGCGAGTTTTCAATCCCCCCCGAGTTCAGATAGTAGCTGTGCCATCCCTCGGGATGCTTGAGTTCGAGCGCCAGGGTGACGGTCATGCCGGGGCTCACGGTCGTGGACTCGGCGACCAGCCTGGCCGTGGTGGTCGTCCCTCCCCCACCAAACGGGAGATCAAACTGAGCGGTGGCCACTGCCGACGAGGCAGCGAAAAACAATACGGAAAGGAATGATCGGATCATGAAGTGCGGGTAACTGTCCCTTACTAGAGGCACCGGCCGCCGAATTCACCAAAAAAAATCCCAAAAGCCCGCAAACTCCCGCCAGTTCACCCGATCAAGAATACATCGAGAAAGAACCACAGCACCATCAGCAGGCCCACCACCGCCTTCACCACCAGCCCCGCCAGCGTCCCCACCATCGACCCCACCCCGGAAACCACTGCCGGGCTGGCCTCCTTCCGCGCAAACGCCAGCTCGCACGCCACCGCCCCGATCAAAGGCCCCAGTAACAACCCGAACGGCAGGAAAAACAACCCCACCACCGTTCCGATCAAGGCCCCGCACGCCCCCCACCGGCTGCCCCCGAACCACCGCGAACCCGCCGCCCCACTCACCATTTCAAAAATCTGCGAACCCGCCATCAACCCGCCCAGCACCAGAAACGACCACCATGCCAACCCGGAGCCCTCCGCCCCAAGCATCAACCGGTGCCCCACCGCCGCCACCAACAAGATCAAGTGCCCCGGCAACACCGGCAGCACACAGCCCACCATCCCGGCCACCAACAGACATCCGGTCACCAACCAGACCGCGCCGGTCCCGACGCCGCCCCACGCTTCCCATGATTGAATCGTCTCCCACACGGCGCGACCCCTATTGGGGAAATCCCTCCTTGTCAATGCCCGCAAACGGAACACAGCCGTCCCGGCTGTGTTGGAGAACGGGCTTCCAGCCTGTTCTGAGCCCGCTGTGCTGCCCCATGAACGCCCGCATCTTCAGTGGCCGCGTTGGTCACAACGCGCTACGAGACAGCCGCGACGGCTTCCCTTAACTTGACGCGCATGCCTGCAAGGGCGGGACCGGGGCAAAGCCCACCGAGCCGGCTCCGCCCCACCTCAACGACGGCGGCGGAACATCAGCAACACTCCACCAAGCACTCCAAGGGCCAGCCCGCTGGCTTCAGGCACCGCCACAAACACCATGTCCTGGCGGATCGGGTTGGTCACATAGACCAGGTCGATCGCAGGCAGCGAACCCAAGTTGTTCAGATAGTCCAGTGCCCGGCTCGCAACCGCCGAACTACCCGCGTTCTGGATTTGAACCATGCCTGATGAGAACGACGGGGAACTGATTCCATCTTCAAGCGCCTCCCATATCGCCCATTGGGCACCGGCGGCATCCACACTCGTCATCGAGGATGCATTGTAGCCGCCGAAGATCCTGGAAATGGCCTCATAGTTGGGCAGCACACTGTTAGGCTGGGTCATGAAGGTCACCTTCTCTCCCGCGTTGAGCACCTGGGCCGGATCCACACAGAACCCAGGCCCAAGGTCAAAGTTGGCAACACCGGATGGCAGCGTCCTGAACGTCGCGGCGCCGTCCGTACTTCCTATCACCTGAGTGAACGGGCTTACGTTGATGAACGTGGCGTCAACCGACTGGGCGACCGCCGTGAGCGAAAGGCAAGCGAAGACGCCGGCAATTCGCACAATTGCAATTGTGTTTGTTTTCATGTAATTGGGGGGAACGTCCGGAACAGCGTGGACGCATCTCAGGCTCCCACAAACCACAACGGTATTCAAGAAGCTTCACAAATCGGTAATATCAAACATTTATTAACAATTTGCAATCCCCTTATTTCCAGTATTTTACGTAAGATGAATTGTAAGCTTCTACTAATTTTCAACAATACTTCAAACCTCGACGACCCTAAGCAATCCCGCAATCCCGCCCTAACAAAACAAGATTCGGCCCCACTTAAAGTTCGATCACCGGCTCGGGCTCGGGGCTGCCGAGCAACCTAACAGACCGCTCGGTCCGTGGCAGATGGATCACCACCCGGGTTCCCTGGCTTTCCTCGCTTTCGATCGCGATTTCCCCGCCGTGTTCGCGCACGATGCGCCGCACGATGAGCAACCCCAGCCCGCTGCCCGCGGACTTGGTCGTCCGATAGGGCTCGAAGATCGCCCCCATCACCTCCGGCGCGATCCCGCTGCCGTTGTCCTCGATCGAAATCCGGTGCTCGTAGTCGTTGAATCCGGTCCGGATGGTGATCCGCCCGTCATCGGCCGCCAGCGCCTGATAGGCATTGCGGATCAGATTGTAGAATACCTGCTGGAACTGTACCGGATCCACCATCGCCGGCGGCATGTCGGCGGCCAGGTCCAGCTCCACCTCGATCGCGCGGGAACTGAGCTCGGCATCAAGCAGGCCCAGCGCCGTCCGCACCAGCGAATTCAGCTCGTGCCGCTCGCGGCGCGGGGTGGTCGGCCGCACCGCGTGGAGAAACTGCCGGAGGATCGAATCCAACCGCGCGATCTCCGGCCGGGCCGTGGCGAGATAATCCTCCAGCGGTCCCCGGTCGCCCGGTGGCAGCTTGCGGAAATTCCGACCTA
>JAIPKB010000110.1 GCA_021733795.1 Akkermansiaceae bacterium
TTTCCCACCTCCTGGCGCCTTTTTTTTCCGCACCCTGGGTCCCAAATTCATTGATGGCGCTGGTGACGGATTGCGCGGTGACACCACCGCCGAGGGCGTCCGCAAGGGATTTCGCCGACATGCGGATTGACGGTGTCCCGGGTTTGCCGGCGAGCGTGGTGATGACCCGCCGGATGATGGTGGCGGACCTGACACCCCCGATTTCGACGCCAGCCAGCTCGATATGGCTGTCATGCACGGTCATGTCCCCTCCCGTGAACGGGCGGAGCCGGCCATTGGGCTGGGGATGGTCGGGTTGGGAGGTGGCGAGGATCAGCTTGATCTGCTCTTCGGGAGGATCCTCGTCGAAGGGCTTGCCGATGAACCCCACCGCCCCCCGCTGCATCACGTCCCTGCACAGGTGGTGGTTTCCCTTGCCATGTGAGGTGGTCACGATGATCGGCGGCGTGCCGGGTTTGGTGGCGATCTGGTCCAGCAGGTTCAATCCGGTTTCACGGCGGGTCGGCCCCTCGGGCTTCACCGGGATCTCCAGGTCCAGCAGGATCAGATCGATTGCGATATCGGACTTTTCCAGTGTCGCGAGCGCCCCTTGCTGGCAATACGCCGACATTCCATGGTGCCCCATGGCCGCGATGCGGTCCTCGAGTTCCTCACACAGGTCCTGATCGTCGTCGATGATGAGAATGGTTTTCATGGGGTGGTCTCGGAGGGTCCGGAAACCGGCAGGAACACCGTTGCCGTCGTGCCTTCGTCCTCCTGGCTTTCCAGTGCCAGCCTGCCGCCGTGGGCGGTGATGTAGCGGTTGCAAAGCGGCAGCCCGTAGCCGGAACCCCCGCGTTTCGAGGTTTTCCCGGGAATGAACAGGAGCAGGCCTTCGAGACTCGCCTGGGACAGGCCGTTCCCATAATCCCGGATCCGGATTTGAATGAAGCCGTCCTCCACCCCACCGCTGATTTCCACCCTGCCCGGCAGCACCCGGTCGTCCTCACGGCCATGCGCCTCGATGGCGTTCTTGATGAGATTGGTAAGCGCCATGACGATTTCAAGGCGTGCCACCGAAAACGAGCCCAGGTTGGGAAGATCGACGCTGATCTTCACGTCGCCATGGCCGTAGCCCTCCTGTTCGATCTGGGCGAGCGCGGCCGCCAGGGATTCGTCGATCACCTCCGGAATATCCTCGTCGAACTTCAGGACGGTCAGCGGTGAGGAATAGTTGTCCATCATGTCGAGCATCCGCCTGAGGTAGCCGCGGCCGCGGATGATGCGCTGGACGTTGCGATTGTGGGCCGGATCCACGGCGAGTTCGTCCGACGGCATCAAGTAGGTGATGATGTTCCTGATGTCGTGGACCGCGGCGCGCAGATGCAGGCCCGTGAATTTCTCGGCCATCTCGCGGGCGGCATGCGCGGCATCCGGGCCATAGCGGGCCTTGAGCTTTTCGAATTCCTCCTGGAACAGCCCCTCGGGTTCCGGCTCGGAGGACGCCCCGGGGCCCCGGCGGGACAACGAGCGCCGGATCGCGGCCTCCACCATGGAATGGGGCTCGGCAGCCATCACCGCGGAGATCCGGGTGGATTGCTTCTCGGTAAACGAGGCGAGCCCCTCGGCCACCACCTTGCGAACCTCCCATTTCCGGTCAACCGCGAAGCGCAAGACCTCTTTCATGGCTTCCTCGTCGTCGTGTCGGGCCGCCAGCAACTCGCACACTTCGTGGGCGGTCTGGCGGCGATCCATCCAGGTGGGTGGATCCGGTGGTGGCAGATCTGAGATCATGGGGTTTTTCGGGTTTGTCTGGAGCTGCGCAGGTCGAAGGCATCCTGTCCTCCGTCCAGCAAAGTGACGATCTCAGCGCCGCAGCCATTGACGCTGTCGGATTTCTTCACGCCTCCGCCCAGGCCATCGGACTGCATCACGATGACCCGCGACGCCTCGCCAAGGACGGGAATCCCGGGATTGTGCGTGACGAGGATCACCTGGCGCGTGGATTTCACCGCCTTCAGGGCAGACACGACCGTCTCGTGGACGAACCGGTTGTCGAGATTGTCCTCCGGCTGGTCAATGATCAGCGGGGCATTGCCCTCCAACAGCAGGATCGGCAGAATCGCGGCGCATTTCTGGCTGGCGGACAGGCAGCCGGAATCCTTGTAGATCCCGTTGTCGCAAAGCTCGATCGTCAGCATCTCGTTCAGGTCGACGATCTGCAGTTCGAGCAACCGGGGGGCCACCGTCAGTTCACGGATGACCGCCGTCGCCTGTTGCAGGTTGATGCCGCCCCGCTGGGCGAGGGTCGCCACATCGTCCGCCCTGACCAGATCGGCAAGTTCGTCGGGGGAAATCTCCCGGCTGAGTGAAGCGGCGATCCGCTGGTGCTGCATGCCGGCGTCCCGCAGCGCGGACTCGAGGAACCTGCGGTAGTCCTCCTGGTCGGCACTCTGGGCCACGCGGATCCGGATTGTCGCATTGAGCTTTGAGTTGAGGCGTTCGGCGACCTCCTGGCGGATGGTGAAGCGCTCGTCGCGCACCTCGGAGAGCTTCGAGCGCAACAACGTACGCTTGGTTTCCAGCGCGGTGATTTCCGCAACGACCTCGGTGAGCCGCCGCTGGCGGAACAGCAGTTCGTTGCGCTGCTTTTCCAACCGGGCGCGTTCGGCCGACTTCGCCAGATCGCGCTGCTGTTTTTCGACAGTGGTGCGGAACTGTGCTTCCTGGCGGATATGCACCAGCCCGAGCGCCTCCTTTTTGGCACCGAGCTTCCGCGCGGCTTCGTCCAGTGCCTTGACCGCCCTGGCGAGGCGCGCTTCCGCCTCGTTGATCGAATCCATCGCCTCGATGACGGACTCCCCCATGATCTCCGCATTCGGGCCGGTGGTGATGTCATTGGAAAACATCGGGAGCACCAGTTCCGAGAGTTGGCCGAGCCAAGGCTTGAATCTCGCCGCGCAGGCTTGGAGGTTCTCGATGGAGTGGTGGATCGCGGTGATCTCCCGGCCCCGCAAGGCCTTGAGCGCATGGGCCGCATTGATTTCACCGGCGTGCCGGCCGGTGAGGGTGTCGAATGCCCTGAGCTTTTCCGCGACCGAATCCAACTGGCTCAGCGAGGCTTCGAGGTTCTGCTTTTCGGCCACCAGGGGCAGGATGCGCGAGGTGTTGGCTTCGAGCAGGTGATTCACGTCGCTGATCCGCCGCGAAACCCCGGCCAGGCTATCAACCTCAAACCCGTCGATGAGATCGAGTTGGTAATGCGGGTTTTCGGCGATCCCCTCGATCTGGCGCTGGCTGTAGACCGCGGCGCCGAAGATCGAGTTGACCGAGACACCCGGCGGCAGCGGTGCGCCGTCGGAGTTCAGGATCACGGCATCCTCGCCAGCCGAACGGCTGATGGTGTAGGACATGCCGTCCTTGGTTTCCACCGCCAGTTCGACGCGGCCACCGGCGAGGACTTTCTCGATCATTGAGGTGGCCCGGCGGCGCAGGGGGTCGCCATCGCGCCCGGGCATGACATTGAGACCGTGGCGGAGGTGCTCGACCACCGCGCTCTTGCCACTGCCCTGCGGCCCGATGACGGTATTGAGCCCGTGGTGGAATTCAATCTCAAGCCCGGAGAGGAATCCTCCCGTGACTTTCATGCGTCTGATGCGGTGGTATGCGGATTGGTTCTTCATCCAGGCTCGATGCTATACGCATCCGGCGAGCGTGTCTCTCGGGAACCGGAGTTTTCCCGACATCGGGTTGCAAACCCTATGTAAATCCTATTTCAACCCGATATCGGATTTGAAACCCGATACATAGGGCAACATTGGCCCTATATCGGCTGACATAGGCGATCCCCACCTCAGCGACAGGCTCACGTTGACACGCCACTGTTCACGAGTCGCGCGGCGAATCCGCGCTTCCGGCAACCGGACCAACCGGTCTGCCGATCACGTCAGCAACCGAACCCAACCATTACCAGAATGGCAACCACACCATCATCGAAATCCCAACGCGGTGCCCTTGCAATCAGCCGTGGCAGAATCACCCGGCCCCAAAAGGCCGTCATCTACGGACCGGAAGGCGTCGGCAAGTCCACGCTCGCCAGTCTGACCCCAGGAGCCGTCTTTCTCGATACCGAGGGCGGCACCCACCACCTGGACGTCACCCGCCTTGACGCGGTCTCGTCCTGGGAGGAAATCAAGGCAACCGTCGCCCGACTCACCACCGCGCAGCATCCGTTCAAGACGCTGGTCATCGACACGGCGGACTGGCTGGAGAAGCGGCTCGCCGAACACCTCTGCGCCAAGGCTAACAAGGACAGCATCGAGGATTTCGGCTATGGCAAGGGCTGGGTCCTGCTGGCCGAGGAATTCGGCCGGTTCATCACCTCGCTCGACGCGCTGCTGGCGCGCGGCATGCACGTGATCTTTCTCGCCCACTCGACGGTGCGCAAGTTCGAGGCCCCCGACCAGGCGGGCAGTTACGACCGGTTTGAACTCAAGCTCAGCAAGCAGGCGGCACCGTTGCTGAAGGAATGGGCCGATCTCGTGCTCTTCGCCAACTACGTCACCAAGGTGGCGGAAAAGGACAGCGGCAAAATGCGCGGCGTGGGCGGCAAGGAACGGGTGCTCTTCACCACCCACACGGCGGCCTATGACGCGAAAAACCGCCACGGCCTGCCGGACAAGCTCCCGTTCACCATCGACGCGCTCGCCCCGGTGTTCGGTGCGCAGGCAACGGCGGGGTCCCAAACCCCGTCCCCGACCGAACCGTCCCCGACACTGAGCGACCGGATCTTCGAGACCTTCCAGCGGAAAACCAACATGGCCAACGTGGTCGATTTCCTGGTCGCCCGTGGCCAGCTCGGCTACACCGAGGAAGGACCGCTCGAATCGATCGACAACCTGGACCCGGCCTACGCCGCCCGGATGCTGGCCGACCCGGGCCGCTTCGTCGCCGCGGTGGAGGAATGGGCCAAGGAAAAGGAGGCGACCAAGTGAGCGCGCTGCGTCCATCCAACCTGCCGAAACTCGCCGTGTGCCCGTGCTACGAGAGCAATCCGGTGGCCGGCCCGGCGGCCGAGCGCGGCACCCTGCTTGATTCCGCGTTCCGCGCCGAGTTGCTCGGCCTGGAGGAACGTCTGGTCATCGCCAACAAGCTGACCGCCGATGAAATCGCCGCAGTCGCCTGGGCGGTGTCGATGGTGCGGGCGATGTCGGGCCGCGAGCGGGTGCTGGCCCGCGAGGATGATTGCCGGGTGAAGATGCTGGGGCTCCGGGGCACGGCCGACGCGGTGGTGCCGGCCAAGTTCACCCACTTCGACCTGAAGACCGGGATGCGTTACAACTACCGCGAGCAGATGGCGGCTTACGCGCTCGGATTCATGGAATCGCAATTCGTCAGCGAGTGGACGGCACACCTGCTCTACTGTGACCAGCGGGAGGTCGAGACCCTCAGGTTCACCTACGATGAGGCAAAGGCGGTGGTGGACGAGGTCATCGTGGCATTCCACGACCTGAACAAACAACCATGCCCGTGCGACTACTGCGGTTGGTGCGCCAAGGCCGAAACCTGCACCGCACGCCGCGTCATCGTGGCGGAAACCCTGCCGGTGGCGGATCCGGGCTTCGATTTTGAGGCGGTTGCCGCCGACCCGGAGAAACTCGGTCGCTTCCTCGCCACCTGCGCGGTGATCGAGGATTTCCACGAGCGGGCGAAGAAACTCGCCACCACCCGGATCAAGACCGGAGGCGAGGTCCCCGGCTGGAAACTCGTCACCCGCAAGGGTGCGGAGTTCGTCGATTGCGAAACCGTCGGACGTCACATCCAGCGGCTTGGCTTCGGCCCGGTGCTGGCCGCATACGGGAATCTATCCGCCGCGAAGTTCCGCGACCTGTGGGTCGGTCGGATGCCAGGCGAGTCCCCGTTCCCAGAGGAGGCGGTGAAGCACGCCGCGCCCATGGTCTATCTCAAACAATCCAAGCCCAAGGCCACCCCATGAAATCCGACCCCATGCCCCGGCCGGTCCTGCGGCGGACGGCCGCCCGCGCCTTCTATCTGAAATGCTCCGCCGAGTGGCTGACCGGCCGCAAGCAGGTCCCCACCGCCGTCATCGCGGATGCCGAACGCGCGGCGCGTGCCGTGATCGCCCGCTACGCCTGCCAACCGAAAGCCCACATCAAGCTCCCCGCGCCGGGTCGCGGCGACACGGGAGCATCGATCCCAACCAACACCCCAAACTAACAACACAACCAAGCCACCGCCATGCCAACATACAATGCATCCACCCCGACCGAACGCCCCGACCATGTCGAGGCGGGCGACTACGAAGTTGAAGTCACCGACGCCATCGAGACGGTTTCCAAGACCGGCCACGAGATGATCGAACTCAAACTCAAGACCTCCGCAGGGAGTTTTCTTTACGACTTCCTGGTCTTCATCCCCAACGCCTTCTGGAAGATCGACAGTTTCCGCGCCGCCACCGGCGAGGTTGTCACGCCGGAGGATGACGTTGAGATCACCGGCGACGATCTGATCGGCCGCACCGCCTTCGCCCGCCTCATCGTCGAGGAATACAAGGGCAAGAAGCGCAACAAGGTCGCCGCCTGGCTGACCCCGAGGGCCGGCACCAAAGCCGCGCCGAAAGCCCCCAAGCCCGCAACCCTACCGGAAGCCGTCGAAGATGACAACATCCCGTTCTAACCGGATGGGCCTGCGGGCCTATCAGATGAAAGCCTCCCAGGACATCCATGCCGGGTTCCGGGAATTCGGCCGCCAGCTCGGCGTGATGCCGACAGGATCGGGAAAGACCGTCCTGTTCAGCCGGCTGGCGGAGGATTACCAACCGCAGCGTAGTCTGATCCTTGCCCACCGCGAGGAACTCATCACCCAGGCGGTGGACAAGCTGGCTGCCGCGACCGGGATCGAGGCCGAGGTGGAAATGGGCGATCAACGCGCGTCCCTCGATGCGCCGGTGGTCGTCGCCTCGGTCCAGACGCTCATGCGCGAGGCCCGGCGCAACCGCTGGCCTCGGGACCATTTCGGACTGGTGGTGGTGGATGAGGCGCACCACACGCTGGCGGACAGCTATCTGAACACGCTGCGGCATTTCGACGATCACGCCAAGGTGTTGGGAGTAAGCGCAACGCCCGACCGGGGCGACAAAAAGAACCTGGGCCGCTACTATCAGAACATCGCCTGCGAGGTGACGTTGCTCGACCTCATCCAGCAGGGCTGGCTCGCGCCGATCAAGGTGAAGACCGTGCCACTGGGCATGGACCTTGGCGCGGTGCGGACCACGGCGGGCGATTTCAACGCCGATGACCTGGGCCACGCGCTCGAACCGTACCTTGAGCGCATCGCCGACGTGCTGGTCGAGCACCGGCACCGCAAGACGCTGGTGTTCCTGCCACTCATTTCGGTGTCGGAGCGGTTCGCCGCAATCTGCCGCGAGCGTGGGCTCAAGGCCGAACACATCGACGGCTGCAGCCCGGACCGCGCCCGGATTCTCGACCGGTTCCGCCGCGACGAAACGCGGGTTCTGACCAACGCGATGTTGCTGACCGAGGGCTACGACGAACCGTCCATCGACTGCGTGGTGTGCCTGCGGCCGACCAAGGTGCGGGCGCTCTATTCGCAGATCATCGGGCGCGGCACCCGGATTTGTCCCGGCAAGGACCATCTGCTGGTGCTCGATTTCCTCTGGCAGACCGGCGAACACAGCCTGGTCAAACCGGCCCACCTGATCGCGGAGGACGACGAGGACGCGACGGCGCTGACCGAAAAACTCGGCGGCGAGGGCGATCTCGAAGAAGCCCGCGAGGAAGTCAACGCCGACCGCACCAGAAAGCTCACCGAGCGGTTGATGGAAAACCGCCGCCGCAAGGGCACCGTGCTCGACCCGCTGGAACTCGCCGTCACGCTCAACGACGCCCACCTGGCCGAGTTCGTGCCGGTGATGCAGTGGCAGGGTGACGCACCGTCGCCCAAGCAGCTCGAAGTGCTCGGGAAATTCGGCATCGACGCCACCTCGATTCTGACGAAAGGCCATGCCTCTTTCCTGTTGGACCGGCTCATCACCCGCCGGAGACTCGATCTGGCGACACCGAAGCAGGTCCGCCTGCTGCGGAAATACGGCCACCCGCGCCCGGAGCTGGCCACCTTCAAGGAAGCCCAGGCGTTCCTCGCCATCAAATTCGGCAGCGCCGTCTGACCCTCCCCCCAGCCATGCCACGTTACAAATCCAGCGGACAATCCTTGCCCAGGCGCACCCTTGAATATCTCCAAAGCGGAGCCGCCGAGGGCACGCGCAATGCCGAATTGTTTGACGCGACCTGCCAGTTCCGCGACGCCGGCCACCCGCTGGAGGACACGGTCTGCCAGGTGCTTGCCCGCGCCCTGGCCGACGGGCTCACCGAATCCGAGGCGCGGCAGACGATCCGCTCGGCCTATGCCCGCACGTCACGGGAACCGCTGGGCTCCGGCGGACCACTGCCGGCCGCGCCGCCTCCGGTGTCCCGGCGGCGTGCCCCCGCCCCCGCACCGGTCAGGCATGACCACGCCACCATGGCACTGCCGCCACCGGCCGATGACGGTTTCATCCGGCTCATCGACGCGTGTTTCCGCCCGGACGAGTTGGTGGCCATCGCCCCGGCCGCCGAAACCGACGAAGGTGGGATTGCCCCGCGCCGGGGCGTTACCCTCACGGCCGCGGAGTGGAAGAAACGGGTCGTGGCCAAGGGCGGCATCACCCGGGTATTCGGCACCAAGCTCGGGTTGTTCCTGCGCATCAACCCGATGACCAAGGACGGCGCCACGAACGAGGAAGTCACCGCGTTCCGTCATGTGCTCGTGGAATTCGACCGCGACGAGGCGGGCGAGCCCATCCCCAAGGAGGAACAATACCACGCCGTGGTGACCAGCGGCATGCCGGTGGCCGCCCTCATCGACTCGGGCAACAAGAGCCTGCACGCGTGGATCCGCGTCGATGCGCCAGACGCGGCGGAATACAAGCGCCGGGTCGGCACCATCTGGGATTGGTTTTCCGGGATGAACCTGGACAGACAGAACCGCAACCCGTCGCGACTGTCGCGGTGTCCGGACGGCAGGCGCACCGTCGATGGTGAGGTGCGCCGCCAGTTGCTGCTTGCCACCGGTTTCGGTGCCGAGTCCTGGGCGGCATGGGAGGCGGGCCGGAACACGCCCGACGAGGACGCCATGATGCCGATTTCCCGGCTGGCGGTCTATGACACCAGCCATGACCCGAACAACCTGCTGGGCAAGCGCTGGCTGTGCCGTGGCGGCTCGCTCGTCGTCGTCGGCCAGTCGGGCATCGGCAAGTCGTCCATGTGCATGCAGCTCATGATCCTCTGGGCGCTCGGTCTGTCAGCGTTCAACATCACCCCGGTGGCACCGCTGCGCTCGCTGCTCATCCAGGCGGAGAACGATGTCGGCGACCTGGCGGAAATGTATCAGGGGGTCCGCCAGGGGATGGGTCTCACGCCCGAACAGGAGGCGATTCTTGACGAGCGCATCTTCATCTACCGGGACACCACCCGCACCGGGGCCGATTTCGTGGCCTCCGCCTCCGCGCTCGTGGACCGCCACCAGCCCGACCTGGTGTGGGCGGATCCGCTGCTCAACTACATCGGTGACGAGATTTCCGAGCAGCGGGTCATCAGTGACTTCTGCTGCAAGCTGCTCAATGCGGTGAGCCTGCGAACCGGCGTCGTCTGGTGCCTGCTGCACCACACCGGCAAGCCGTCCAGAGACCCTAAGGCCGCCAGCCACTGGACCGCCAGCGACCTCGCCTACAGCGGCCTGGGCAGCTCCGCACTGGTCAACTGGGCACGCGAAACCGCCGTGCTGGTGCGGCTCAAGACGGCCGAGGGCGAACCGCCGACATTCCAGCTCAGCATGACCAAGCGCCGGACCCGGGCGGGCATGCTCGATTCCACGGGCCAGCCGACCGACACCATCTTCGTGCGCCATGCACAGCACGGCGGCATCTGCTGGGAGCAGTGCGAGTCGCCGGAACCCGCTGCCGAGCCCAAGACCGGCAACTACAAAATGGGCCGCAAATCGGCCTTCGATCCGGTTAGATTTGAGGCTGTTCTAACCGATTTCGGGGGTGAGGTCACCGCAGCCAATGTCAGTGGGGTCGCTGACAAATTCACTGTCACCGAACGCACCATCTGGCGGTGGTGGAAAACATTCAAATCCAACGACTTATGAAGCCACTGACAAAACATTATTTCAGCACTGACATTTCACCAGCTGCCGTTACTGACAAAACTGACACAACACCCCCACTAGGGGGGGTGTGTGTCATTATGTCAGTAGGCAGCAGGCGGCGGGAGACAGGAGAGCCGATCCAACCGAAAAACCGGAAGCCGGTTTACGCACCCCGGAAGTACTGGCCCCTGCTCGCGGACATGCCGCACCTCAGCCACTGGCCTGACCGAGACCAGCCGTTCGACCACGACCGCAGCGAGGTCATCGCCTTCATCATGGCCCGCTGCGATGTCCCGCAACGAACCGCCATCAGGATCTTCGATTCGGCGAGTCACAAAGGCGTCATCAAGTTCGACCGCGAGACCAGGCTCTGGTGCGGCACGAAAGGAGGCCGGCCATGAACGGCGACGACTACACCCGCCGCGAGGCAGCCAAGGACGCCGAGTACGAGCGCCAATACCGGGCATGGATCGAGTCCTTGCCTGCGGACCAGCGGCGGCAACTCGAACGCCAGGGACTCGACCGACCCGACACGGCCCACCACGGCAACGGCTCCGCCAAGGGGGATGCCGCCGACAGCCCGCTCATGCGCATCGGCGACGATCCAGCCGTGCTGCCCGAACCCGAGCCCGTGCCGACCGCAGCCGCCAGTGACGCCGAAGCCATCTGGGCCACCGTGCGGCGCGTGCTGGGCGAGGTGCTCAACCACGGCAATGCCAGGCTCACCGCCGAGTGCATCGCCCTGGTCAGCGGCCTTGGCTACGACGGTGCCACCATGACCGAGATTGCCAAACGCCATGGCATCACCCGTGCCGCAGTCTCAAAACGCTGCGTCGAACTGACCGAAATGCTCGATCTGCGGCCCTCCCGCGCCATGCGCTCGTTGACAGCGCGCAAGTCGTATCGCTCCGCCCGCATCACCAACACATCATCCAATGAACTCCCGCCTCACCCTCCCCAACCAGAAAGTTAGCGTCAGCCGGCTCGGCATGTGCATCAACGGCAACCTCAGCATCGAAGAATGGCAGGAACTCGCCACCTCCATCGGCGAACTCGCCACTTCCATCGCGTTCATCGTCGGCGACTGGCTGGTCTACGGTCAAGGCCTGTTCGGCAAGGACGGCTATCCCGACAAAAAGGTGGATCATCCGTCCTACCAACTCGCCCTCAAGGCCACCGGCCTCGACCTGTCCACGCTCCAGAACTACGCCTACGTCAGCCGCAGCGTCCCCTATTCGCTGCGCAGCGAACGCCTGTCATGGGAACACCACCGTCTGCTGGCCAAGCTCCCGGATGCCGACATGCAGGGCTGGATCAAAACCTGCGAGGCCGAGGAAGATGCCGGTCGCCGCATCTCCACCCGCCGCCTGCGCAAGTCGCTCAGCCTGGGCCGGGTTGCCACCGCCGCCGATCTCCAACCGGACGATTCCGACAACGGCCAGGAAAACCACATCCCGCTGGTGAACCGGTTCTGCGGCTGGTGGCGGCGTCTCCAGACCTCCCGCTTTCTCGCCACCGCCACCAGGGAACAACGGGCCGCCATGAAGCGCGACCTCGAACCGATCATCAACATCTACAACCAACTCTGAATCATGACCCAGCAACCCGCCGAATGCCAAGCCGCCATCGACGCGGTGAAGGAACTCCTCAACGCCCATTTCCGCGAAGCCGAGGACAGCGCCGACGAGGACGGCAAATTCAGCCTCGGATTCCGCGTGACCTTCGACCGCTCCCATTCGCCAACCAAGCTCAAGGTGACCTGCCGCGTGTCCAAGATCACCACCGACGAGATCGAAACCTCGGTGGACGATCCCGACCAGGCGAAATTGCCCCTGTGATGAAGGTCCGTGCCCGCAAGGTGTTCCGTGGTGCCAAGCCGCCAAGCAGGCTGGAGAACCGCTTTGAGACGCTGTGGCGGGCGCTGGGTGGCCCTGTGTTGGAACGCGAGTTCCGGTTCCACCCCTCCCGACGCTGGCGGGCCGACTTCGCCCATCTGCCGAGCCGGACCCTGATCGAGATCGAGGGCGGCATCTACGTGAACGGCCGCCACAACCGCGGGGCTGGATTCGCCGCAGACCTGGAGAAATACCTCGAAGCCGCTCTGGCCGGGTGGCGGGTGGTCAGGCTCGGGCCTAACGAACTGACGGCGGAGAGTGTCGGGCGGTTGGTTGCGATGGTGGGTGATGACCGTGACGTCGGCCGTTCTTGATCTTGGCAACGTCTGAATTCACCGGCCTGCGCGGCTTTTAGCGCAGGTCCGGTGGAATGATGGGTTAGGTTTCACACGGACGGCCTATAGCCGAGCAGAACCAAACTGTGGAGCAATGTCATTTCTCCAATCCTGGGCATTTAGACCAAGCGTCTTGTCTTGAGGAAGTTTTTGATTTGCAATTTCGACAAGTTGTTCGACCAACGTAGTGTGCTGGCGGATTAACTCCGAGACCCCTTGCCCAGCAAGTAGGTTGTACCGGCGATCGATTCCCTGTTGTTTGTGGATCGGAGGAATGGCACGGGTTTGAGATAGAAAAGATAGGAGGGTTGACGCTAAAAGTTCCTCCAAAATTTCAACGGTTTCTGGATCAAGGAAGGTTGCGTACTTTTCGATAGTCCGAGATAGGGCAGAGCTAAATTTTTCGATCTCGTGGTGAAAGTAATCAAACCAATTTAGTGGGAGCACGTTCATCAGGGGCGCAGGCTTTGCGAAGTCAAGATACGCCACTTGCACTGCGTACTCTGGGCCAAATAGTTCCGTCAAATCTCGAGGAGGGGGCTGCGGTGCATGCGCTAAAGCCCCCTTATACATCGCAACCAACATTTCGATGTGGCGACGAAGCGGCAATCGCAATTGAGAGAAGGCTACCTTTATGACGCGTTCTCTTTCGCTCTGCTCCTTCCTGCGAATGACAGCGTCAATGAGCCATACGGTCAAAAAGATCCCCAACACCTCTGTTCCAACATTTAGCGAAGTATCCTTCAACCAGTCTGGGCCGCCGCAGTTCAGCGAATAAAAATATGAACCAATCAAGGCAATCAGAATGGCTCCAAGAATCAGAATAGAGGTACGAAGTAAGTGCATGTACTATCCTTTGTTGTGATACCTAACAGTTTTTACGCGGCCCCCTCGCTCAATCCCAGCGCGCATATTGCGTGCAGTCGCGCACGCGCGGGTGTTACGCCGCCTGAGTAGCCGGGGTTGGGTGTCCGTTTCATGGGCAGAGCCTGATAGAATCGGGCCGGGAACGCAAGCAAAAACTGCGGAAATCGAGGAAGGGGATGCAGAGACCAGTTGACTTCCGCCGCCGTGGCATGATCCACGCCCCGCTTTCCGTCCTCGTCACCGGTGCCTCCGGCTTTATCGGCCGCCACATCGTCCACCAACCCCACGCCGCAGGCCACCAGGTCACCGCCCTGGACTACCTGCCGCCGAAACCGCCGCTGCCGGATGGGGTGCTGTTCCACCAGTGCGACATCCGCCAGAACCATTTCCCCAACCGGGTCTTCGATGCCGTCGTTCACCTCGCCGCGCTGGCTGGAGTGCGCCCGTCCATCCACGACCCAATCGGCTATCACTCCACCAACGTCACCGGCACCCTGCGCCTGCTGAAATTCTGCCGCTTCATGGGCATCCCCCATTTCGTGTTCGCCTCGTCGTCCAGCGTCTATGGCCCGGAAACGCCCCTTCCTGCCCGCGAGGACGGCCCGACCGACCCGTGCAGCCCCTACGCGCTCACCAAGCTTCAGGGCGAGCAGTGGGGCTGCCTCTACGCCAGCATGCACGGCCTGCGGTTCGTGGCGTTGCGGTTCTTCTCGGTCTGGGGACCCGGCCAGCGCCCCGACCTTGCCATGGAGTGCTTCCGCCGCCGGATCGAGGCGGGCCACCCGGTGGTCATCAACGGCGACGGCAGCCAGCGCCGCGACCTCACCCACGTGTCCGACGTGGCCCGGGCGGTGGAACTGGCGCTGCGGTGGCCCGGCCCCGGTTCGGTGGTCCTGAACGTCGGGACGGGCCGCAACCACTCGGTTCTGGACATGCTGGAAGCCGCCCGGAAGACCGCTACGCCCCTGGTGGAGCATCAGGCCCCCCATCCGGCGGATGTGCCGGAAACCCTGGCGTCGATCACTGCCATCGGGGCGGAACTCGGGTGGCAACCCCGGATTTCCTTCCCGGACGGGCCGGATTCCTGATCTCCACCGCCCACGGCTCCCCCGCCACAAAAACGCCCCTGCTTTACACTTTTTGGGGGTTTGCTTTACACTGCTTTACACCTGAAAACGGCCAGATCTAACCCTTTCCCTAGCATCTTCAAAACGAGCAGTCCCTACAGCCGCAGCGATTCCGGCGTGCCTGGCCTCCAAATTCCCACCGCAAATCGGCGATTCGGGCATGTGAAAAAAGTGTAAAGCTGAAAAAGGCACCTTTCATAGGATTTGGATGGGGGTGGGGGGACCCAAGGACTTTGTCACCATCTTAAATAGATTTCCTTTTCATTATCAATGGGTTATGACTGGTTGAAACGATCATTTTGTCACCATTTTCCGGTTAGTTTATTGCTAGATATAGCATAAGCTTTCGTTAGTTGTTATTCTAACATATTATTGCAGCTAACATACTAACGCCACCAAACCTCTCTGCCATCCGGCATTCACACGAACCAGACCATCAACCAAAGCGAATCTTCTCACGAATTCTTGCATGGTGCATAAGATGTTCGTATGAACATTCATTGTGCCCGCAGTCTACCATCCCCGCCGTCCCCGCGCCTCGCCCCTGTGGCAGATCGTCACCGCCGCCTGGGACACCTTCGTCGCCACCTACGAAAAGGTCCACCGTGCCGCCATGGGTCCGCTGCGCGCCAATGCCTTCGCCGTTGTCGGTGCCTTTCTCCGCTGTGGTGACCTCGCATCCGGTTTCCTCCGCCTGCGTTGCCCGGATTGCGGGGACGAACACCTCCTCGCCTTCACCTGCAAGGGCCGCCACTTCTGCCCCTCCTGCCACCAGCGCCGCGTCCGCCAAACCGCCGCCTGGATCGCCACCTCCGTCTGCCATGAGGTACCCCACCGCCAGTTCGTCTTCACCATCCCGCGCGTGCTGCGCGGCATCTTTCGCAAACGCCGCGACCTCCTCCACCTCCTTTTCCAAACCGCCACCGACACCCTCCGCGATTCCTTCCGCACCCGGCTTGATCTCCCAGACGGCCGCATCGGCGCCATCGCCGCCGTCCACACCTTCGGCGACTTCCTGTTCTTCCGAATCATTCAAAGCCGTTGATTTCCTCGCCGCCCTCATCGACCACATCCCCCCAAATCCAAGCACACCGTCCGCTACTACGGGGTCTATTCCAACAAAACCCGCGGCCGAACCTCCCGCATCCCTGCCCGGATCGTCCCGGCCCTTAAACCCGATGCCTCCACCGATCCACCCGCCGAGTCACCGCCGCCCGCCCCCGTTCTGATCGTCCCGCCTCCTCCCCTCAAAACCGCCCGATCCATGCGCCCACTGTGGCGCGACCTCATCCTCCAAGTCTGGGGTGCCGACCCCGCTCTCTGCCCGCGCTGCAACACCCCCATGAAAACCATCGGCGGCGTGCGACGGCCCGAGCAGGTCGAATTCCTCCTGCGCCTCTGGGGGCTTTGGGAGGGGCTCATCAGCATCCCACCGCCACCAAAGCCTCCGTTCGACATCGACACCTTCGAGCCGATCATCCCGCCGGAACGCGCGATCAAGGAATGGGTGCCCGATGACGAACCGCCGGACCTCTGGGATCAAACCGCCGGGTTCTCCAACGACTGGAACCAATCCCGGCCCAATCCCAGTGAGGTTGATCTGGGCGACGGCCGCATTCTGGTGCCCTGCTTCGACTGAGTCCGGCGAGCCTGTTCTGGAGAAATTTTCGTTCCCACGCCGATTCTCCTTGGCTTGGGAAGGGCAAACCGTATTCTCGCGGTTGGAAAGAACGTCCCATGAACCTCATCACCCTTCCGTTTTACCGGAGAATCCACCCTGCTCGCCGTGACAGGGCGGCGAAATCGACGTCTCCGGCCCCTCTTCCCCCCGCAACCCCCCTTCTCCCGCTCTCCGAACCGCTCTTTAGCCCCTCATGCGCACCAACCGTGAAAAGCAATTTCCTAGCAATCAGCACCTCGGTGGCGGCCTGGCAGGCGCTATTCGCCGGCCTTCGCGAGCGTCAGGTCGTCTATCGTGATCGCAACGGCGTCCTGCGCCCGGTTGCCATCCCCTCCGACAAACGGATCGCGCTTTCCCGCTTCACCACCGCCACCACGGATCAGGAAGGGATTGATCCCGCATTCGGCATCACCCGCGACGACGGAATGCAAGCTCGGTCAGGCGTGCGCTTCCTGGATGACGCCCAACTGCGCAAGCTCGCCGAGGAATGTGTGAAACAGGTGAAACAGCGAGGCCCGCTTCTGAATTTCTCCGAGTTCATCAACCGCCGTCTTTCCAGCGATGATCTCGGTGTCACGGGTGCCCTGCAAGCCGCGATCGATTACGACGACGCAAGCCCCAAGGCCGGCTCCATCAACTACCCTTTCAAGAGCGATTCGGCCTAGATGCTCAGGGAGAGTGACCTGGGGAAGCACGCCTTCGCCACTCCTGAAGCCGCTGTTGCCTCGCGCTACGCCGGCATTCCGGGATATGTCATCCAATCGGACCTGCTCAAGCCCATCGCCAACACCCTTGCGGTGCGCGATGACACCTTCCGCATCCGCGCCTACGGCGAGGCACGCGATCCGAGTGGCAAGCTGGTTCTCGCCCGCGCCTGTTGTGAGGCGATTTTCCAGCGGCTCCCGGAGTATTGCGATGGCACCAATGGTCCGGAAGTCCCCGCCCGCAAAATCAGTGCCACGGGTGTGTTTTCCAACATCGAAGACAGTGATCTGACACCCTCCAACCGCCTTTTCGGCAGAAAGTTCCGGATCGAGAGTTTCCGTTGGTTGGGCGAATCCGAGATCTGAAAGCGCCATTTATCCGTTCCTTTGATCATCATCAGAAAAGCCCTTTGCTGCATTGGTTTAATGGTTTCCGGTATTCTGCCACTCACGGCGCAGTCCGGACCCGACGGAGGCAACCGCCCGGGCGCCGGGCGCTCCGCTTGGTTCGCCTGCCTTGCGAAGCCGGAAGGGCTCGAAAATCCCGTCAAGTTGCTCGCCGGAGATAAACTCTCCATGCTCGAACTGCCCGACTTCATGGCGAGTGAGGCGGTGAAAATCCCCGCCGACGGCGTCTTGCGCATCGTCCGGGAAGTTCCCGATCCCGTGAATCAGGGAAAACCAAAGTACCTGATCCTGGCGGAGGCGGGAATTCCCGAAGCCGTCCAGGAAGCGTTGGTCATCCTGTCACCGGTCACGAAGCCGGAGGGCGAGCTGCTGTTCCAAGCCAAGGTTCAGGATCTGGCGACCTTCAAGGGCGGGGACCGGCTTTACATCAACCTGAGCGACTCCAACATCCGCGTCAGGCTGGGCAAGACGCTGGTCGTGGTCGAACCAAAACATGCAAGCTTCTTCAAAGCACCGCCCATGGTCAAAGCCACCAACATGCCGGTCATGTATGAGTTCTATCATCCCGACCGGAAGGAATGGAAGATCCTGAGCGCCTCCACCGTCGTGCTGCGGCCCACCCGCCGGGAAATCTGCGTGTTCAACAACGGCGACCGCATCGGCAACATCAAAAAGCAGGGTATACCATTGAGATTAAGGCGACCATCAAGCAGGGCGATGCAAGGCGGTATGGGGTCAGGTTGTTGTGCGACAAGGATAACACTCATGGACTCGAGCTTGTGGTTGAGCCGGGCGCCGGGACGATCAAGCTGGGTTCCACAACGGCTCCATTTGAATTGAAGCGCGGCGAGGATATCCAGCTGCGTATTTTCGTCGATCGCAGCATTGTGGAGGTTTTTGTCAATGAACGGCAGGCGATGGTTAAGCAGCATGCCTATGCGCCGGGCGATGTGGGCGTGTGCCTGGTCAGCGAAGGCGGTAAGATGAAGGTTCGCGAGCTCAAGGCCTGGACGATGGCGGCCTCGAATCCGTGGTAATGGTGGATGTGGATGTGGATGACGTTCTCGTCATCAACTGCTATTTGAGGATGCTGGCGGCGTTCTCCTTGGTGATGAGTTTCACCGGGACGACGATGTTCCTGGTCACCGGCTTTCCGGCCAGATGGTCGTAGGCCGCCACCGCCGCGAGGCGGCCGATCTCGCTGGGGAACTGGGCCGATGTCGAATGCAGCTTGCCGGCCAGGACCGCCGTCGCGCCGTCGTGGGAACCGTCCACTGTCACCACCGTGACCTGACCCGCGCGACCCGCCTCCTCGATCGCCGCAATCGCGCCCATCGCGCTCGGGTCATTGATCGGAAATGCCGCATCCAACTCCGGAAAGCGGACTAACAAATCGCGCATCACCGGGCGTGCCGTCTTGGCGGAACCCTTGCCTTCCTGCGTGTCGAGAATCCTCATGCCGGGGTGCCGGGCCATTTCCTGCCGGAAGCCCGCGACCCGATCAATGCACGCCTTGTTGAGGCTCAGATGGAGAATGACGATCCTGGCCTGGGGATTGACCCTGGCCAACTCCTCGCAGGCGAGACGACCGGCCTCGACGTTGTCGCTTACCACCTGGCAAAGCACCAGGTCGGAGTCGTTGACCGGCGTGTCCACGATGATGACCGGCACGTTCCTGCGCTTGGCCTCGATGAGGGTTCCCTTGATGTCTTCCCAATTCACCGGGTTGATGAAAATGGCGGCGGGCTGCCGCTGGAGCAGGTCGGTCAAGTCGCTTTTCTGTTTGAGCGAGCTGAACCGCGCGTCAAGGACGGCGAGCTTGTCTCCCTTGGCCTCAATGACGGCCTGAAGGCCCGCCTGGATTTCGACAAAGACCGGGTTGTCCACCGACTGCAACGAGACGCCGAAGAGTCTGCCGCCAGCCCGTGTTTCGGGTGAGCGCCTGCACCCGGTCGTGGCCGGCACGGCGAGCGAAGCAACAAGCCCGCAAAGCAGAACCTGACGGAACCGGACGATGGCGTGCTTCATGGCTTGTATCGTAGGGGGGGGCATTGGCTCAGTCAAGGTGTACGATGCCCTGGCGTACGGCTTCGATGGCGGCCTGGGTGCGATCGGCCGCGCCGAGTTTGAGGAAAATCCCGGAGAGGTGGGTTTTGACGCTTTCCTCACCGATGGCGAGCGTGCGGGAGATTTCCTTGTTGCTCATGCCGTCGACGAGAAGGCGCAGCACTCCGAGTTCGCGGGGGGAGAGTTCCTTGCTGTGGAGCCGCTCGCGCAGGCGGGCGGCCATGTCGGGCGGCAGCACTTTCTCGCCGCGATGCGCGGCACGCACGGCGGCGAGAAACTCGGCGCTGGTATGGTCCTTGAGCACGCAGCCGCAGGCGCCCGCCTGCAACGCGCGGTGAATGTCCGCGTCGCGGTCATAGGTGGTCACGATGAGGACGCGCGTTGCGGGCCAGCGGTTGCGGATGGTGAGGGTGGCATTCGCGCCGCCGCCTCCGGGCAGGCGCAGGTCCATCAGCACCAGGTCCG
>JAIPKB010000111.1 GCA_021733795.1 Akkermansiaceae bacterium
AGCCGTCGCCGGGGGTGGCGGCGTTGTTGCTGACCAGCCGGAAGCGCAGTTTGACATTGCTGAGGCCTTTCCATGGCGAGAGGTCGATGCGCTGGCGCTGCCACTCGCTGCGGGAGGATTCGTAGGCTCCGTAGGTGTAAACCGTCGGGCCTCCTGCGGCGGTGATTTCGAGACGGAACCAGTCGCCGGAGTTGAGTCCGAAGCGGTCCCAGAAGGTGAGCACCGGCCACTCGGTGGCACGCAGGTCCGCGGATGTTTCGATATAGGTATTGGTGTTTTGCGCGTAGCTGGCTCCGGGTGAGCTGGCAAGGCAGGAGTTTCCCGTGCGTTTCACCGCAGTGGAAAGCCCCCAGACATTGGTTCCGGTGTCACTGCCGGTATTCCAAGCGAGCAAATCTCCGTCGAAATCCTCTGCAAAGGGCAGCGGATTGTTCAAGGTGCGGGCAGATGCCTCGTTGAGACTATCAGCGGAGTAGGTCCCATAGGGCGAAACGGCGTAAACCCGATAATAGTAAAGCGTGTCCAGGGCCAGGCCGGTATCGGTGAAACTGGTCTGCGCCTGATCGGTGATCATCGCGACGCGTTCGGAGTTGATCCCCACGCCGCTGCTGGTGGAACGGTGGATGGCATAATGCGAGAACGGCAGCGAGGCGTTCGCATTCCAAGTCAGGCGCATGCCGTGGGAAGTGATTTCATCCAGCGCGGGCGCGGCGACCAGCGACGGGGCTTCGGCTACCGAGATGTCATCGAGGTGCCAGCCGTCGGCGTTGGTGGAAGCATTGGTGGTGAGCCGGAAACGCAGCAGGACCGACGATTGCCCGGCGTAAGCGGCAAGCGGGACGCGCACCCGGGTCCATGCCACCGTGCCGGTGGAATAGGTGGCCAGCGACGTCCAGCTTGATCCCTGGTTGGTGGAAACCTCGATGTTGGCGGTGTCTCCCGAGGCAAGCGTGTAGCGATGGTGGAAAGTCAGGATCGGATCACTAGCGGATGTTAGATCCATGGGGGCTGCCAGCGTGAGGGGCTGGGAGGCGATGGCATCGGCATAATTCCCGCCTGGAGAGTCCGACCAAGCGCCGCCTGGACGGGCGGAATCCTCGTCCGCGATCGCCCACGGAGCGGCCGCCACCCAGAGATTGGAGCCTCCTTCGCCATCGTCGAGGAACGGATAGTCCATCCCGGACGGCGTGGCGGCGCTGATCTCATTGCTGAGCGAGTGCAGGCCCCGCCCGGTCAGGGTCATCACCCGGTAGTGGTAGGAGGATTTCGGAGCGACCGCGATGTCGGTGAAATCGACCGTGGCGGCATCGGTGATGGTGGTCACGGTCTTCGCGGTGCGCCAGTCGAAGCCCGCCTGCGTGCTGCGCAGGATGACATAGGCGGAGAAATCCGGATCAGCGGAGGCGGACCAATGGAGGGTCGCCGAGGTTTGGGCGATGTCCGGGGCGGAGGGTGTTTGGAGTTCGACGGCCTCCGGTGCGCTGCCGACAACGACATCGTCGAGATACCACCCGTCCATGACGATGGAGGAGTCGGTGGTCATGCGGAAGCGGAACTTCACATTGGAGGCCGCTGCGAACGCGTCGAGATCAAGTTGCTCGCGGAAGAACCCGGGCTGGCTGCCGGTATAGGTGCCGAGGGCGGTTGGCGACCAGGTGCCGCCGCCATCGGTGGAGATTTCCACGAGGCCGAAATCGAATGATTTCTCCAATTCATGGGCATGGCGGAAGGCCAGTGCCGGGCGCGGAGTCGCGGTGAGGTCGATCGCCGTGGCGAGGGTGAGAGCGGAGTTCGAGTTGTTCGTGTAATAGGCACCGGGCGAATCCGTGACTGAATGGCTTGGGGAAACCGCACGGGTGGTGGTAAGCCCCCAGGAGCCGGTGGCCTGCCATTGCCCGAGGGAGGACTCGAACTGGTCCGTTAGGGGGTCCGCGGCCGCCGCGGTTGCCAGGATCATGAAAGTGAGCCACGCGAATGGACGGGTCCGATGCGGTGAGTGAATTGCCTGGAATTTGCCTTTGGGGTGGTTGCTCATGGTTGGGTGGTTGCTTTATCTCGCGACAACCATAGGCTTCCTGCCTGCCATGCCAAGGATAATTGGACGGAAATCTTGAAATTCTCGACATGATGAATTTTCGCTTAGCATGAGGATCGAGAACATTTCGATTTCGGGCAACCCGGCGGACTTGATCGTCTGTCAGGCGGGGCCGTTTTGCGGGGTGGGACCCTGGGATTGCCGATCATGGATCATTGCCACCGCGTCGCTGCCGTTGAGTCTGGCGGAATCAAGGCGTCCGCATAGGTCGGCACCGTCCGCTCGGGGATCCCATGTGAGCAGTTGCCCCTGGCGAGAAGCGGTGATATAACCCGGCCATGTCATTTTCCGCTCTCGGCCTGTCGGCTCCATTGGTTCGTGCCGCCAGCCAGTACGCCTCCCCTACGCCCGTGCAGGCGGCGGCGATTCCCGTGGCGCTGGCGGGAGGGGATGTCCTGGTGACGGCGAAGACGGGTTCGGGCAAAACCACCGCGTTTGTCCTGCCACTGCTGCAGCGGTGGCAGGAGGCACCCCATGAATTGCCAAGGCGCGTTCACACGTTGATCCTGGTGCCCACCCGCGAACTGGCCGCCCAGGTCCGGGAGGTGGTGCGGGAGTTTTCCGTGCATCTTCCCGAAAGGATCAAAGTGGTGAGTGCCGTCGGCGGGGTTTCGATCAATCCGCAGATGATGGCCTTGCGGGGCGGTGCGGATTTCATCGTCGCCACCCCGGGGCGCCTGCTGGATCTGGTCGATCACCATGCCGTGCAACTCTCCGGCGTCACCGCGTTGGTCCTCGATGAAGCCGACCGGATGCTCGATCTCGGGTTTGCCGATGAAATGGCCCGCATCCTGACGCTGCTACCGAAGCGCCGCCAGAACCTGCTGTTCTCAGCCACCTTCCCGACTGCGGTTGAGGCGATGACCCGGGATCTCTTGCACGAACCCACCCGCATTAAAATCGACAGCGACCCGACGGAGGCGCCGGACATTGAGCAACGCGCCATCCGGGTGGACACTGACAAGCGCACGCCCTTGCTGCGCCATCTGATCGCCACGGAACATTGGCAGCACGTGCTCGTCTTCGTCGCCAAACAATACACCGCTGACCACGTCGCCAACAAACTCCAGCGGAACGGCATCAACGCCCGTGCGTTCCATGGCGATCTCAGCCAGGGAGCGCGCAGCGGGTTGCTGGCGGACTTTAAAAAATCGGCGATTCAGGTGCTCGTCGCCACCGACCTCGCCGCTCGTGGACTCGACATCGTGCAGTTGCCCGTCGTGGTCAATTACGACCTGCCGCGCTCCGCGATCGACTACACCCATCGCATCGGCCGAACCGGTCGGGCAGGGGAGGCCGGCGTCGCCATCAGCTTCATAACTGGCGAGTCCCAGTCACACTTCTGCCTGATCGAGAAGCGCCATGGATTGAGCATCCCCCGCGAGCAAATCGCCGGCTTCGAACCCACCGAACCCACCCTGCCGCCAGCCCCCGGCACCGGCGGCATCAAAGGCCGCCGCAAGAGCAAAAAGGACAAACTCCGCGAAGCTGCCCAGTAAACGACCGCGTGTTGGTCGCAGAGCCGCACAAGGACAATTCCCACAAGGGTTGGGCGGCAGGGCCGGTGTTTCGGTGTTTCGGTAGGGCAGTGTTTCGGTCAGAGAGCAAGGGCCATTCGCTGCGCACCGATGCTTTCGCTCTGCTCTCACCGACCCACCGAATCGAGCGAGATGGACAGGAGCCATTCGCGTCGTGCCCGGCAGGGCATGAGCGTCAAGTCAAGGGCGCAAACGGAGCATAGCCGTCCCGGCTGTGTTGGAGAACGGGCGTCCCCGCCTGTTCTGAGGTCGCTGTGCGGCCGCGTGAACACGCCCCAAGCCGCCACCGCAGCCGAGACGGCCGCGCTGCGAGACAGCCGGGACAGCTATCCTCCCTTGATTTGACGCGCTGACACTCACTCCGCCGTCACCGGTACGCTGCCACTGTGCGCGGCGAACGCGGGGGTATACATGCAGCGGATCGTGGCGATGCCGGTTTGATAGATGCCGGCGTGCTGGATGCGGACGCCGGTTTCAAACACATGCGTGCCGGCCGGCAGCGCGTCGATGAAGAAGTGGCTGGCGGTGTCGCGGGTGGTCTCGGTCAGGGTGATGTTGCCGACAGGCCTGTTCGGCGAAGGCCTTGGGGGCGATCTCGCGCAACAGCCCTGCGGCGGTCTTGGGTTGGTCCAGTTTGATCGCGGCATTGACCTTTTCCCAATCCGCCACGCGCGGTGCGGCTATGAGCGAGGCATGGCACGCGATGCCCAGCAACAGAACCCATGGCAGGAGTGAGCGTTTCATGGCGTGAAACCCAACATTTCAGCCTCTTGGCAAGGGGAATTACAGGTGAGAGACGAGAGGCCCCCCATGCGCGCCAACGGGAAAATCAATTTATTGGAGGCCGTCTGAAAAATGCAGAACGGAGCGCGTTCATTCTGAACGCTACCCCGGTCGGACATTTTGTCCGACCTGCGATCCGGTAGTGGAGTTACCGCCGACAGAATGTCGGCACGACTCAGTCGATAGGATATCGACGCCCCCTCCCCCCATATTTTCAGACAGCCTTTTAGCAACAAGTGTCTATCTCCGAAGCGCTTCGCTGAACACCGCAGCCAAAGCCGTCAGCGGGTCGGAGCGCCTTCATAGCGGCGCCCGGACAACAAGCGCTCGCGTTTCATGATGACGCTGTGGGCCGCGACGTGCGTGTGCTCACCGATCTCGGCCCCGTAGAGGGGCACGGTGTTGGCACCCAGAGTCGCGCCGCGCCGGACATGCACATGGCCGATCTTGAGTACGCGATCTTCGAAGGTGTGCGCCTGATACATCGCGTTGACCGTGGCTCCGTCCTCGATGTGGATCATGTCCGGATCCACCACCTGCGCGAACCCGCTGCCCAGCACGACGCGCTTGCCGAGCTTGATGCCCATCGCCCGGAGATACCAGCCGAGCAGCAAGGTGCCTTCGAGTTGGGACAGGGCCGGTGCGGCGTACCGCCCCCACACGACATAGAGAAAATCCCAGCGGCTGCACCAGCAGGACCACAACGCATGTTGTCCCGGACGCACCCGCCCGAGCAGGGCCCATTTCAGTGCCAGCACCAACAGACAGAGCACCCCCACCGCCGCCCCACTCACCAACGGGATCATCACGGCCGGGCCCAGCATCGGCAGGGTCGCCGTTTCCGCATACGCCAGCATGCGGATCCATCCGACCGTGACCACCGTGGGGGTAATTGGCAGTCCAAACCGCAACAGTTCCCAGCACAGGCGATTGGCGCGGCGAATCCACGACGGGTCGTGGGTGAGCCGGCGCTCGAGCACCACCACCTCCCGCTGGGGCAACTCAAAGGGCGGCAGGCCGAACCACGATGTCCCGGCGCGGACCGTCGTGTCGTCGGCAACCGTGCAAATTCCTAACAAAACGTCATTGGCCAGGTGTTGCCCGGCCGGGATTACCACGTGGTTGCCGAGAAAGGAGTTCCGGCCAAGGCGGGTCATCGCGAGGGTGACGACGCCCTGCTGGATCCGCGGCCCGCCCAGGTAAATGCCATCGGCGAAAAAGGTTTCCGCGCCGATCTCGATATGCTCCGGAACGACATCGGTGATGGTGCTGATTTCGCAACCCGGGCCCACTCGCATGCCCGCACCGCGGAGCCAAACGGGCCACAACAGCGTGCCGCTCAACCATTCCCCTGCGGATTCGACCAATCCGGCCTTCAGCCAGACCCGCACGTAGGCCAGGCTCCAGCGATGAAGGGGAACCGTCGGCACCCGGCCTAACAACCTCATGACGACGGCCTGGAACACGAGGGTGAGCGGCACCGCCACCACCCCGATGCCCAGCCCGACCATCCATGGGAGCCAGGACGCTGTCGGATGAAACAGCCATTCCCACAGCTGCTCTGAGGTGAGATCGAAACCCAAACATGCGATGATGGCTAACATTTCCAGCGGCAGCGCGAGCAGCAGGAGGATTCCCGCCCGCGCCAGCAGCATCGCCACCCCGTGTTGCACGGGTGACAGAGCGGGCGAATTCGCAGGCAACACCGGCGGGACCGGGGCCTGTCCCACATGCCGTGCCGGGATGCCATCCCAGCGTTCGCCAGCCGGAATGCGGCCGCCCGGCGGCAACGACGACAGCGCGGTTAGATAGGCCCCCGGTTCGAGCACCGTTTGCCCGGCTGCGGCCGCGCGGACATCGAGCGTCGCGCCCTCGCCCAAGGTCACCGGGGCCACCACGATGTCACCCTCGTCGAGTTCGACCAAGCGCAGCGCGGCATCCTGATTGAGCGTGACGTCGTCGCCGATCTCCAGCAGATCCCAGCCACCATCCAGCAGGTTGACGCCGCGATGAAGGTGAACGCGGCGACCCATCCGCGCCCCCAGGGCGCGCAGCGCGGCCTGTTGGAAAGCCGTGCCTTCGAGCCACGCCCACGGCACCAGATGCACCGTCCGTTGCACCAGCCAGTTGCGCAGGAAAAAACCACCCCAGACGGGGGCCCGCAGCGGTTGGTAACGCCCGATCAACAGGCGTTTCACGATCACCGCGAAGGCCACCGACAGCGGCGTATAAACCAAGAGCGCCGTCAGTCCCAGCACGGGCGCGAGCAGGAGCGACGGCACCACACCGAGCGCATCCGTCAGCCGGGGCAGCCAGTCGCAGACAATCAGGCAGGCCACCCAGGACACGATCGAGAATACTGCGACAAGCCACCCGGTCTGCACTGCGGTGACGAGCAGGGGCCTTCCCCGCTGGCGATCTTTTTCGATCGGATTTGGAACCGGCGTCGCCGGTCCCGGAGTGGGAGCGATCTTGGCCAGCTTCGCGACGGTGGGAGATTCGTAGATATCGCGCACCGTGACCCAGGCGCTTGCCGGATTATCGCGGAGCAGACTCACGAGGATTGCCGCCGTCAGCGAATCGCCGCCGAGATCCTTGAAGAAATCACTGTGAATCGAGATGGGCTGCGGCTGGCCCAGGCTATCGCGGAAGGCCGCCTCAAGGAGATGCTCCATCGCGTTGCGGGGCGACACCAAGGGCCCGACCGCCTCGCGCTCACCGCCGTCGAGGTGGGGGAGGGCGGCGCGGTTGAGCTTGCCGCCGACGGTGGTGGGAAACTCGGACAAATATCCGAACCGCGCCGGCACCATGTAGCTGGGAAGATTGGCCTCCAGCGAGGATTTCAGCCCCGCAGCGGCGGGTGGCGCGGCGGGATTCTCCGGCACGATGAAGGCCACCAGGATCGGGTTGGCAGCGACGTCCTGCACGTGACAGGCCGCCGCACGCACTCCGGCGCATCCCGCCAAGTGCGCTTCAATGCCCGCCAACTCGATGCGGTAGCCGCGGATCTTCACCTGTGAGTCCATTCGCCCGTGGTAATGATAGCTCCCGGAGCCGTCGCAATGCACCAGATCTCCCGTCCGATAGAGCCGGCCCAGCGCGGGGTGAGTGACGAATTTTTCCTCAGTGAGCGCGGGACTCTTCCAGTATCCCCGGGCGAGTCCGATGCCACCCAGGCAAAGCTCGCCCCGGTCACCGGCGGGCACTTCACGCAGCGCCTCGTCCAGCACCCAGGCCGCCAAACCGGGCACCGGTTGGCCAATGGTGATCGGCCCGCCTTCCTCCACGTCGCCGCGCAACGAAGTGACGGTGCACTCGGTCGGACCATAGCCATTCACCAGGCGCCGCCCGCGGGCCCAGCGGTCGGCCACATCCCGGGGCAACGCTTCACCACCGACATACAGCAATTTCAACTCCGGCAGCGCCATCGCCGGATCATCGCAACCGGTGGCCCGCAACAGCGTGGGTGGCGGACAAAAGACGGTGATGCGCTCACACCGCAGCCAGGGAATCAAATCCGGACCCAGGCGGGCCGTGTCATCATCCATCACCACCACCGTGGCCCCGGCGGCAAAGGCCAGCCAAGTTTCCTCCACCGATGAATCGTAAGCCGCCGACGAACCCTGCCCCAGGCGGTCACCCGGGCCAAGGTGGAATTCCGCTAGATCACCGTGCACCAGATTGGCGATGCTCCGATGCTCGATCAGAACGCCCTTCGGCCGGCCCGTGGTCCCCGAGGTGTAGATGACGTAGGCCAGAGCGCCGGGAGAAAGCCACGGCGGGCGGAATGCCGGCTCAGGCGGCGGCTCTACCTCGGCGAGCACCGCGCCGGCATCAATGACCCGGGCCAGGCCTGGCGCGACGGCTTTGACCCGGACGAGACCTGCGGCATCGGTGAGTACGGCGACCGCTTCCGAATCTTCCAGAACGTCACGAACCCGTTCGTCCGGAAACTGCGGATCGAGGCAGGTGTAGGCCGCGCCCGTCTGCAGGACCGCCAGTTGCGCCGCGTAAAGCAACCCGGAATTCCGGGGCAGGAGAATCCCGACCACACACTCGCCGGTGACGCACGGCTGCAGGCGGCGGGCGAGGGTCTTCGCTTGGCGCGAGAGTGCGGCGTAGGTGACAACGACGCGTTCGCCCCGGCCCGCCCCGGGTGGTACGTCCACCGCCACCTGATCCGGCCAGCGCTGGGCGGCCCGTTCGAAATACTCATGCAGCAGGAGGGGCTCGCCGCCCCCTGCGTCGATCCCCGCCATGGTGCCTGAGGCCCGCTCGGTCATCGCGACACAAGCCCGGCGCATGGGCTGGGCAGACGGCGGAGGTGGAGCGCCAGCATCGGCTGCAAGCGTTCGCGCTCGTCCGTAGATAGATACGTGAAACCCCTGATGATTCCAAGACAGTCCGGGCTGCCGCAATGGCGGGCAAACGGAGCGGCCATGTCGAATTCGGTGGGTGTTAAGTGTCCGTTCGGTTTCAACATAGGCGAGAGGTTCGGTAAATCATCGCCTCATGAAACTCGCGCACCTCCCCAAAGTTGCGCGGTCGCAGCTCCAATTTCAACAGGACAGGATGGAAACCTGTTTTACTCGCTGGGTGGGGCGACTTCGCGGGTGGTGGCGCCGTTGGTGTCGCTGAGGATGAGGATGGCGAATTTCTCGATTTCGGGCAGCTCAGCGGGCTTGAGCATTTGATAGTCGAGGCCGTTCTGCGGGGCGGCACTCCGGGCTTGCGGGGGCTGCGCCACCTGCACCGGGCCACCGCCGTTGAGGCTGGCGTAGTCAAAGCGGCCGCGCAGGTCGGTGTAGCCGTCCTTGAAGAAGCGGACGGTGCCATTCCCGAGCCGGGCATAGACCTTGACGTAGGCCTTGCTCACCGCGCGGTTGCTGGCACTGTCGCGGGCCTCAAGGCGGCCGTAGTTCTCCGCCAGCGTGAGCTTGAGGGTATTGGCGTGATAGGCCTGCGCCTTGCGCTGGCCGGCGGCCACGATTTCCACCAACACATTGGCCTTGGCAAACTCGGCGGGCAGCGGCACATCGAGCGTGTCCTTGCCCTTGGGCAGCCGTTGGACGGCGGAGCGGTTCGGTTTGATGATACTGAACCGGCTGGCGTCCTCACTGACAAACGGATTGCTGCTGAACGAAAACTCGGGATCCATCAGGTAGTAGTTCACCACCACTTCGGCGAGATTCCGATAGTTGAGGCCGATGCTCTTGTTCTCGACTTTGAAATCGAAGCTAGGCTCGCTGGCGGCGAGTTCCGTTTGTTGTTTCTCGCGGTCCGGTAGGTCGCCTTTTTCGACGGTCGCCACCTTGCCCTCGATTTCGTCGAGTTGGCTGGTCACATCGGCAAACAGCAGCCGCCAGCGCGCGACCGGGTAGTCGCTGTAGCCTGCCGCGATGCCCCGGGCCGCAGCCAGGTTGGCTTCATAGAATCCGGCATAGCATTGGAAGTAGTCGTGCTGCAGGCGGGTGGGCAAGCCCTTGGGATCCACCTGATGGAAGCGGCCCAGCGCTTCCTCGACCCGGTCCTGCAGGAACAGATAGTAGGCCGCACTCATATTGTCGGCGGCGTCGAGCGAAGGCTTGTGGGCGAGAATATCCAACAACGCGCGGTATTGGCCGAGCACGGCGGGGTTGGCGATGCGGGCCTCGTTGCCGAGCCGGTGGGCGCGCTGGTTGACCAGCGGGCTGTATTCAAGGTGCTCGTAAGCGCGGCGTTCGACCGGATCGAGCACGACCAGAGTGGTGGCGAGATACGGGCCGCATTGGGCGACGAAGCCATCCTGGTGCTGGAGCCACTCGCGCAGGGCGGCGGGATCGTTGTGGAGCAGGGCGTAGCTGTAGATGGTTTCATCCCAGACGTGGTGCGCACCGAGGAATGCGGTTAGTTTTTTGAAAAACGCGGCGGCGTGGCAGCGCCAGGCGATGCGCGGCATGGCGAGCGCGCTCAGGTTGTTTTGTTCCAGGAAGGTGAACACGTCGTCCTCGCTGCCGTATTGCGAGATATAATCCCACGACGCCTTGTCCACTTGGGTGAGCTTGGCGACGACATTGAACTCGAACGGTTTCGCCGCGCCGGCGACAGTGCCGTTGACGGCGACGGTGACCGGGAAATGCGGGAACTTGTTGGCCCCGGCGGTGGCGGGGAAGTAGAAGTGATACTCGAAGGTCTTGGTGGTGTAGGGTTCGAGCCGGACCGAGCGCGAGTCGGTCGTCTTGCTGCCGAGCACCGACATCGCCCCCCGCGGGATTTGCAGCAGCACTTCGGCCTTGGCCGGGGCGCTGGTCGGATTGGTCACCACGATGTTGGCTCCATAGACGGTGCCGGTGAGGAATTCAAAGGTCACATATTTTTCGAACTTCTCATTGCCCTCCATCCGATAGCGGTCGCCGGCGCGGAAGAAGCTCTGCGAGACGAGCAGCGGCACCGCCTGGGCGTCCGCGGCGGGTGGAGCGGACGGCTTGATCTCCTTGTGGAACGCGATGAGCGGGCCGCCGGCACTTAGGTCGAAGCGTCCGTCGGTGGTTTTGCCGTCGTGTTTGGGCGCGTCGAACGGCAGATCGAGCACGGCGAGGGCGAGCATCATCTCGGCGAAGTTGTGGCTGGCCTCGGCCACATTGGGTGAAATGAAAGCGCCCTGGGACCCGTCGGCGAGCCATTTCGCGTAGTCGCGCCAGAACCCGCTCACCGGAATGAGCGCGCCGTTCTGCGCGGTGATCCGCAGGTGATAGTAGTTGTTTTCCGCCCACTCCTTGGTGGCTCCGAGTTGGCGGTAATAGGCGCGGTTTACGGCGCGGCTGGCGGTAGCGGTGTCGCGGCCGAAATAGCCGGCGGCCTCGCCAGCACCGCCGCCCATGCCACCGCTCTTGCGGAGGACCTCCTGGCGCTTGTTCGCAATTGTTTTGACCCTTTCGAGTTGCGGCATTTCGGCGAAGGCATCCGCATTTGCGTCCATCTCCGCGAGCGCTTCCGATTCTTCCGCGTCCTGCGACAAGCCGTCTTTCATCCTGCCAGCGATGCTGCGGCGAGTTACCGGGGCTTTGTCCATCGCGCTCGCCGCTTTCATCAGGCCCGCCGGGCGGAGAGGTTCGGGGGCGGCTGCCGCGCCGGGACGAGGAGCCTCCTTGGCGAGATCCCGCAATTCATCGATGGCGATTTCCCCCAGCTTGCCCTTTTCCCGTTTCAGCTCCTCCGACCACCCTTGCTGGCCTCCTGCGGCTTCGAGGGCGCGGCCGCGGAGGGCGGTTTCGAACAGGCGGTCCTGGAGTTCCGGGTTGGGCGGGATGAGTTCCCACTGCTCGCGCAAGCTGCGGGCGACCTTGGCCGGTTCGTCCTTCACCCGCTGGGCCAGCAACGCGCGCTCGACCACATTCAGGCGGGCGTAGGCGGTGGGCAACAGGTAGCGAGTGAGGTCGCTTTCGAGCAGGAAATCGTCCATGAAGGTCTTGTCTTTCTTGTTGGCCAGCGCCGGTTGGACGACCTTGGTGAAAAATGCCGGGTCCTTGCGGGCGAGGAAGAAATTCAACTCATGGCAGGCGAACTCGGAGTATTTGGCGAGCTTGTCGGCTTCCTTGAGCTGCGGCCATTGCAGGATCCAGGCGAATTGGGCGAGGGTAGGGTCGCCGCTCAGGGTGGTGAACAAGGCATGCATGCTGCCCAAGGTGTCGTAGGTCTCCAGCTCGCTGGTTAGAATATCCCCGAGGCTCAGCGTCTTGCCCTTGGCGAGCACCGTGACTTCCTTGCGCTGGGTGAACGGTTTTGCCGGATCGAGGTTGCGGGCGAGCCGTTGGTCGGCAAATGGGGTGGGCACCTCCGGCAGCGCGAAGGACTGCCAGGCGGCGTCGGTTAGATCCTCGGCATAGACCTGCACCCGCTGGCGGTCGCCGAGTGCCTTGCGTTCGATCCGCACGACACCGTCCTGGTCGGGCAGCAGGTTGTAGATGGCGGGTGCACTGGTGGCGAGGAAGTCGAGGTTGGTTTCCGCCGCCGCGCCGCCGGGGCCGGTCCCGGCCGGATCGGCCGGGGCTTCCCGTTTGGCGCTGGCGCGATCCCCGCCGCGGCCGCCGGCGGTCGCCTGGGCTTGTTGCATGGCCTTGAGTGAGAGTTCGTCGAGGCCGGTGTCGCGCACCTCCCAGGGGTTGAGCAGCAGGCCGGGGCGGGTGAGCATGTTGCCCGGATAGAGTTTGCCGTAGCGGCGCTCGAGGATGTAGCGGTATTCATCGCCGATCTGGCGGCCGGCGGAGAACAGGTTCGGTTGCTTCGCGGGCGAACCGGAGGCCACGCCGAAGCGGGTGAAGCCGCCCAACCCGGCGAACAACCCCAGCCCCGGCTCGAAGCGCGAGGCCGCGATGTGGACGCGGGTGAACGGGCTGGTGTTGGCCAGTTTGATGGTTAGATAGTCCTTTTCCGCAGCCACGTTGGTGATTTGCAGCGGCGCGATGTTTTTGAGTTCCAGGTTGCGGAATTTTCCCAACAGCCAGCCGCCCGCCTGTTTGCCGTCGCTCACCTTGATCGTGAAATCCCGCTCGTCGCCGCGCATCCGCAGCGAGTAGTCGCCGGGAGTGAGGCCGGTGATTTCGATGAATCCATCCTTGAATGCGAGCTTGGCCGCGTGGTCGGCGGTGAAGGTGCCGGCCTTGACTTCGAGCAGGGAAATCTCGGCTGGCGTGGCATCGAGGTCCGGCTGAGGCACGCGCACCACGGTGCCGGCCGCCGCGTGTAACTCGGACGACCAGGTGCGTTCGCTTTCATCAAGTGGCCAGGTTGACTCGCGGCCATTCGGGCATTTCGCCTGGACGTTGAGGATGCCGGGCAGCGCGCCGAGTGCGATGCGGCCCTTGTCGTCGGTCTTGAGCGCGATGTTGCGCGGGTTGCCGAAGCCGCGGTGGCGGAAATTGAACACGACCTGCTGGTCGGCCACCGCTTCGCCGTTCTTGCCTAACAGCTCAAACCCATAGTCGCCGTCGAATTTCGACAGGTGGCCGTCGTTGGTGGCGTCGGTCTTGTCGATGCCGTTGAGCTTCCAGGTGCGCGACGCGCTGAGGTCGCGTTTTTCGCCGCCGGCGCTGAGGACTTCGATTTTGCCGGTGAGGGTGACGGTGAGTTGGGCCAGCCGTTCGGGCACGCTGAGTGGATGGGTGAGCACGCTGCCGGCGCTGAGTTTGAGGTTCTTGACCTCGCGGGTGGTGGCGATGCCGTCGAGGGTGGTCGAGGTGATGGTGAGTTTCGGCTCAAGGATGAGGGCTGGATCGAGGTGGGACTCGCCGAGCATCAGCGCGGTGCGCACCGCGAGGGTGGCGTCGCGGCGGGCTAACAACTGCTCGCGTTCGAGATTGAATTGCGCGTCGAGTTGGTATTCCTCGGCGTGGTGGTCGAACTGGGTGAGGGTGGCGAAGGTGCCGGCCGGGTCGCTGACGACGAGCTGGCGCATCCGGGGTTGGTTGGTGAAGGGGACCACGATCCGGTCGAGCTTTGCGTCGCGGGTGAACTTGCGGCCGTCGAGCCAGACCACGGCGTCTTTCACCGGCTGGCATTTTTCGTCCAGGACCAGCAACAGGTCGCCGGCCGGGCCGGTTTGTTGGATCACCTGCCACTGGCCGACGCGGACCAAGGCGCGGCTGCTGCGGCCGGTGCCGATGAACTCGATGATCCAGGCACCACGCTTGCCCTTGAGTTCCGGGAACTTGAATGTCTGGCGGGTGCGTTTGAAAGGACCGGTGTCGAAGGTGTGGGTTTGCTCGCTATTGGCGACCAAGCCGTCGAGGTTGAGGTCGGTGTTGAGCTGGCGCTGCTGGGTGAGGAAGAAATTGAGCGCGTTGAGTTCGTAGATTTTGACGATGAGCTTGGGGGTGTTCTTGACCACCACGTCAAACTGCGCGGTTTCGCCGGGTTGGAACAACGGCGGATTGGTGGCCGGAAACTCGATGTCCACGCGGTCCTTGAGTTGTTGGAAAGCGGTCGGGTTGAGCAGCGAGGCCCACTTTTCGGCGGTGCCGTGGCCGCCGACGATGAGGGCTTCCGCGAGCACCGGCTTGAGCCAGGAATCGAGCACGTAAGCGGTGTAGGGGACCATCATTTTTTCCCCGAGGTCTCCGGGATTGGCCTTGGCGGCCTGGTCGAAGAGGGCGAGGAGATACTCGCGCACCAGCGGTTCGTCGTTGCCGATCGGCCGGGGCACGAGCAGCGCGGCGCTGAGGTCGGCATTGAGGTCGCATCGCGGATCGTTCACTGCGGCGCGCTTCTCCAACCACTGCGGGTTCACATAGCCCAGGGCACGCGGCAGTTTCAGGTAGTCGAGGAAGCGGTCGGCATCATAGACGCCCTTCATGCGGTCGTGGTCGAGCCGTTGATAGAGAATTTGCGCCTTGATCGTGTTGAAAGCGGGTGGCAGGCCCTTGGCATAAGCCCACAGCCGGTCGAGCCAGGCCTCGCGGGCGGCGGGGTCGAACGCGACGTCGACGTCCGGCGAGGGGGCGAGCTTGCGCAGGCGGGTGTCCACAAAGGCCGAGTTGGTGGCGAGTGCCGGGATCGCCTCGACCAGGGTGTCGAGCTGTGCGGGCAACAGCGCGCGATGAATGCCGAACTCGCCGAAGCCGCTGGATTCCTTGGTCTGGAGGTCGGTGATGACCAGCGCGGGCAGGTCCGGCACATCCGGGCGTTGGAGTTTGGAAAGCAGCGCCCGGCGTTGCTGGGTGCTGAGCGCGGCCTTGGTGCGGACCAGGGATTCGAGTGCGGTTTGCGACAAACCGCCGAGCGCTTGATCGTGGGCGAGCGTCTCCCGCTCGAACGCATCGCGGCTGACCGTTTTCGGGTCGAGGGTGCTCGGCAGGTTCGGTTTTTGATCGCGGACTTCCTGCTGGTGCTGGTGGGTCACGTTGAGTTGGCGTTTCAGGTAGTCCAACGTTTGTTGCGGGGACGCATCGTAGTCGAGCAGCGCCTGGCGGTTCTCGATGATCCGGCGCCGGGCATTCGCGTCAGGGAAGCGCTTCCGCCATTGCTCCATGAACTCGTTGAATTTTGCCCCGTTGCGGCTGCTCTGGTAGTGGAGGCAGTGGAAAAAATAGTAATCCTCGCTGCCAGGCACCAGTTCGCCGAGGGCGGTTTCGCGGTCGGCGGCGAGGGCAAACCGCTCGATAAAGCCGATTTCATTTTCCGCGCGGAGGGCGGGAGGGGTGAGTAGGCCGGCCACCATGGCGGCGGCGGAACACAGGACGTAGAGCGAGGGACGAAGTTTCATGACGGAGCTGGGTGGATTAACGGGACGTAAATGAATTGTCGCATGAAACCATCCATGCGCAAGGGAGAACCGATGAGCGCCTCCAAGGTACCGACACACCGGACGCAATTTTCTTAGAAAATGGCTGCCGAGGGCATGGACCTGCGCCGCCACTACTGTCCGGCACCGGTCTGCGCGCCCTCCCTGGCATCGCTGCTGCTGGCGGACAGTAAGGTCCGCCCTGCTTATGGGGCCGGCGGAGCCGGAGGTTGTTCGCCCGACTGCGGGCCGGAAATTGTCCCGGTTCTCAGCAGATTGCGGAGTTGGTCGCTCCAATCTCTGGCCTTGGGGTGGGTGAGGTGTTTTTCGAGGTGGGCGAGCATGCGCGGCGCGGCCGCCTGCTGGTCGCCGCACTGGAAGAGGTCGATTTCCATCTGCCATTGCAGATCGGGCAGGATGTCGGTTTGGAACCGTTCTTGGTCTGGGGTGGGATCGGGCGGGGTATTGGCGTCGCGGCCGTTGCCTTTGGCTTTGGTGGTTGGTGGCCGTTCGCCCATCTCGCGTTCCATTTGAATGCGCCGGATCCAGGCGGACCGCAGGTTTTTGATGTCTCCGGAGTTTCGGTATTTCGGGAAGACGATGCCTTCGAAAAACTTGGCGAAATCGAGCGGGGCGGTCGGCCATTTTTCGGACTTCACCCCTTCGATGTCGTAGGCCTTGGCAAACACGGAGGAGAGCACGCTCTGGCCGATGAGCTGGCGTTGGGTGGCGAGCGTGACTTGGTCGTGGAACAGGTCCTCGATCGCATCCATGCCCTCGCGGGAGAGTTGGTCGGAATCGGCGTTCTCCGAGGAGGCCCGCAGCGTGAGCACCAGCCAGCGGAGTTGGTGCATCAGGGCCCGCCGCATGCTGGCCTCGCCCATCCGCTCGTCGGCGCGCTTTTTCCAGTCGCGGAAATCCGACGGGCGTTTGCCCAGATCGGTGAAGTTCACCTTCTCGGTGCATTTCAGATAGAATGCGAGCGCCTGTTGCTCGTCGAGCATCGCGGCGCGGTAGGCGGCGATGGCGAGGCGGTAGCGGGCGTCCACCCGTTCGGTCACGGTGTTGCGGATTTTCTCCAGGTTTTCCAGCAGCGCCTCGCGATCCGCTGATGACAGCGGCTCCGCCATGGCCGGCAGCGGGATGACGACCAGACAGACAGCGGCTAAGAGCGTTCGCATGAAGGAAGTATCGCAGAAATCGACCGGATGCCAAGTGGGAAAAGAAAGGAAGAATTGAGGTGGGGTCAGCGGGATGGGGCGGGGAGAGTGGATTCGACAGCCGGGCCGGCAGCCGGGTTGCGCTTTGCCAGGATCCAGGTGAACTCCTGCCGGTTGTAGGTGAGGTGGGTTTCGGTGAGCAGGGTGAGGCCGGCGGCGGTGGCGCGGGCATCTACGGTGCCGGCAAGCTGGTGGATTCCGGCGATGCCGGTGGTGGCTGTGGTTTTGAGGGTGAAAATGACGACTCCTGCGGGAGCCAAGGCGGGCAGCAGGCGGCAGACTTGGCGCATCGATTCATCGGCGGGACCGTTCATGTCGCAGAGGATCGCTTGATAGAGCGCGCCGGGTGGCGGGCGGAACGCGGCGGCATCACTCCGCATGACGGTGAGCGCGGGCGCGCCGGACAAGCGGGGGTCGAGCGGGGCGCGATCAATGGCCGTCACTTGATACCCTTTGGCGAGGAGTTGGGCGGTCATGCCGCCGGGGCTGGCTCCGAGTTCGAGCCAGTGGGAGCCGGGCGGCGGCGGCGGGCGGTGGAGTTGGAGGTGGTGGAGGGCCTCGGCGAGCTTGGCACCGGCCCGGCTGATGGTGGTGTCCGCACTCTGGCGGATGAAGCGGGTGCCGCCGGGGTGGAAGCCACCGCAGGCACGCGGGCTGGCCATGCCGCAAAACAATCCCTGGTGGCCGACCATGCAGAACAACGTGGGCTCGGCCGGGTGTTGGTCATCCGCTCCGGCGGCGGTGGCAGGCGGTAGCAGTTGGAGGGCGCGGCCGCGGAGGTTGGAGGCCAGCTTTTTGTAATAGGGATCGGGCGAGCTGGGGTCCAGGCCTCCGCAAAGGATCATCTGTGGCAGGGCCCGGCCGAATTTATGCGCCAAGGTCTGGGCGGCCTTTTCGATGAACCGCTCCATTTGCCGCGGGCGGCAGGGCCAACTGTGGTGAATGGGCAGACGCCAGCGGATGAAGCGTGCGATCAGCGGGTTGTCGAGCGGAGCGGCAGTCGTTTCTCCCAACAGAAAATATTCCGTGCCGAGGCGGGTGACATGGCCGGCTCCGAGCCCTTCGAGGATTTCCGGCACCAGGGGTTCGAACACCCGTGAAATCCGGATCAGCCAGGGTCCTGATGATTCCAACATGTTCTGGGTCACGGGGTGGGGCGCAGCGGGAAGGTGCGGGACGCCTCACGCCCGTGGCCGGTGATGATCAGGCGGTCCCGGGTAAGGCTGACCAGGGAGTAGGCGGTGGTGTCCGGGCGGTGGACCACGGACTTGAAGGTGAGGTAGGGAACGCCGTTTCTCTCCTGTTCCGCGCCGGCGTGGTTGTGACCGTTGAACCAGGCGATCACGCAGGGGTGGCGGTCGATCAGGTCGATCACGGCGGCGGCATTCCAGAGTTGGTGGGCGTCCGCCGGCAGGACCGGATGGTGGCCGCAGAGGATGACCCTTTCACTGGCGGCGGTGGCGGCCGCGAGTTCGCGCCCGAGCCAGGTGAGCTGGGTGGTGGAGAGACCGCCGTTCCACGGAGTGGCGCTGGCCGCGCCGGTGGCGGACAGCCGCTTGAGCGCGGCGGTGGCGGCGGTTTCCTCCGCGCTGCCTTTGGGGTACTTGTAGGGTGCGAGGTCAGTGGTGTCGAGCATCAGCACCCGCAGGCCTGGGCTACTAAACATATAGTAGTCGTGGGGCATCCCGAGCAGGGCGGGTACGCGGCATTTGTCGGCGTCCGCCACCGCGTAGTCGTGGTTGCCCAGCAGGTGGCGCACCGGCTGGCCGAGAGGCTCCAACAGGGGAAGCACCTTGGCAAAACTGCCGAAATCCCGGTCGATGAAATCACCGAGGTGGACGGTGAAGGCGGGTTTGGCGGCGGCGAGATCCTCCACCGCCGCCTTGAGCTTGGGGATGGACGCCCGGTAATGGCGTTCGCCGGCGGGATCGGCATCGGCATACTGGACGTCGGTGAGCAGGCCAAAGGTGAGGGTGGGGGCCGACGGCGGGGCTTCAGCACGGGTGTTGCGGACCGTGGCTGCGGCAGTCGCTGCGGCGAGTGTTAGAAAATGGCGGCGGTTCATGGGGGATGTCGGGATGGATGTGCGGGTGGGGCCGGGATCAACTGCCGGGGGGCATTCCGGGGAGTCCGGCGCGGATTTTTCGGGAGAAATCCGGGTCTTGATCGGCAGCTTTGGCCCGGAGGTTGATAGGGGAGAGCTTTTTCAGTTCGGCGAAGGGCAGGGAGCGGTCGATGGAGCCCCTTTCATAGAGCATTTCATCGCCGTAGCCATTGACCAGCAGGATGGCAATCGCGATCCCCAGTTTGGCCCGCCACCGGGGGCGCACCAGGATGGCCGCAAGCAGCACCCCAAACCCGAAGATGGCGGCGATGATGGGCGGCATGAGCGGTTTGGGGAGATCGAACCACAGCGCGCCGAAAGCCCACAGGGCGGCCACCAGCAGGACCAGCCAGCTCAGGCATGAACCCAGTCGCAGCAGGATTCTCAACAGCAAGGGGCGGGGTCGCTCGTCGGACATGGCGGGAGTTTGCCACATTTCGGAGCCATGACAACGGTTTAATCAGGATCCCCCGCGCCGATCACGGCGGATTTTTGCACGAGGCTCATGAGCAATCGATGATTGGTTCCGCACCGGTGAGATTTGACCGCTGTTATTTCAGCGAATAAGGTGCAACGGTTTCCAACATTGATCTCATGAGCGTGCGTAGATTTTGACGAGGCGGGCCAGGGCGTGCGCCCAGGAGAGCTTGGAGTCCAAATGGTTTTTCAACCAGCGGCTGAACTTCACGGTGCGCTGGGGGAGCCTC
>JAIPKB010000112.1 GCA_021733795.1 Akkermansiaceae bacterium
TGACCGGTAGCGGCCAACTGACCCTCTCCGGCCTCAACACCTGCAGTGGCAATACCACCGTCGACAGCGGCGGCACCCTGGGCCTCGCGGACGATGCAGGCATGACCTTCGCCGTCACCGCTACCTCTGCCAACAAAGTCACCGGCGGAGGAGCCGCCACCTTTGATGGAGACTTCACCATCGACACCTCGGCGGTCACCGCTGCCGTTGGCTCGTGGACCTTGGTCGATGTCGCAACCCCGGTCTATGGCCCTACTTTCAGCTTGGTCGACTTCACCGGAGCTGCCGGCGTCTGGACGAAAGTCGACGGGGCTTCGACCTGGACCTTCACCGAGGCGACCGGCGTGCTCAGCGTTGTCTCCGAGGGAGTCTTCACGTCCTTTGGGATTTCCGGCTCTTCCGGGCTGATTAACAACAGCACATTGACCATCAAACTTTTCGTTCCCTCAGGGACCGATTTGGCGGCCCTCGCACCGGAATTCACGCTGTCCTCCGGGACCTGCGATACCGCCAGCGGCACCGCGCCGGATCCGACCTTCGCAGCGCAAAATCCGGCCACCTACACCGTCACCGCCGGGGCCACCGTGAACGCTTATACCGTGACGGTCATCGTCTCGGACATGGTCCTTGACGGTTTGGTCGTCTGGCTGAAAGCCGATGCCGTGGAGGCCGGCGATCCCGCCCAGGTGGACGGCACGACTCTCCTCCAGTGGAACGATTCGAGCGGCAACGGCAACAATGCCGCCAACGCCAACGCAGGCGACCGCCCGGAGTATGTCGCCGCCGCCCTCAACGGCCTTCCGGTGATCCGCTTCGCGCAGGATAACGACGACAATGGGGACCGCCTCTTCCTCGGGGATTTGAGCGCGTCGTTCCCCACCGCGGGTTCCATGTTCGCAGTGACGACTCCCAACAACGACGGGCGTTACAACATCTTCGACAACCGGACCAACGATTCCCGCTGGGTAGCCAACACCTGGACCGAGTCCCAGGTCGGAGCCTTCCGCGGCGGCCGCACGAACTTCGGGACCAATCCATACAGCAGTTGGCCGCAGAGCGGAGCGCACGTCTATGCGTTGGAGAGCAGCAGTTCCGCTTACACCGTTGTGATCGACGGCACGCAGATCGGCACCACCGGGGGGGATTACAACAACGGTGCGGGCCAGGACTGGGTCATCGCCAACCGGCCTGGCGGCGGCCAGCCCTTGAATGGCGACATCGCCGAGTTCGTCCTCTTCGACCGCATCCTGAGCCCCGAGGAAGCCTCCCAAGTGGGCCAGTATCTGGCGAACAAATACGGGTTGTCCACGGCCTATAATCCCCAACCGGCGCTGATCACGACCTTCGAGGCCCTCGGCATTGAGGGTGTCATCGACCAAGGTGCGACGACCATTGCCTTGGAAGTGCCGTTAGGGACGGATTTGGCGGCCCTCGCGCCGACCTTCACGCTGTCCTCCGGGACCTGCGACCAGACCAGTGGATCGCCGCCGATACCGGACGATTTCTCCGTGCAGAACCCGGTAACCTACACGGTCACCGACGGGGCCACCGTGAACGTCTATACCGTGACGGTTACCATAGCCCTGCCGCCGGTGAACGACAACTTTGCCGATGCAATTGATTTGCCGGGCAACAGTGGCACCCAAACCGGCACCGGCAATGTGCGTGCCACCACCGAAACGGGCGAACCCGGTATCAACGGGGCGAACAACACGGTCTGGTTCACATGGACCGCCCCGTCAAACGGTGAGTTCACCGTCATGACGAACGGCTCGACCAATCTCGGTGGTGGGGAATGGGATGCGATGCTCGGGATGTACACCGGGACTTCGGTCGATGCGTTGACGGCACTTCCGGGCACACCGCTGGATACCGGCTTGGAGGAAACCATGACCGTGACGGTCACCGCCGGCACCACCTATGCCATCCAAGCGGCTGGATATGCGAATGACGTGGCGGCGAACATCCTGCTCACGTGGTCCTTTGTCAGCAGTGGCAACGACTACGATGACTGGGTCGCCTCGAGCGGGTTCGCAGAGGGTGACGACACGACACCGACGGGCGATCCGGATGGCGACGGCCTGAACAACGACCAGGAACGCGCGTTTGGCCTGGATCCCACCAGCGGCTCGTCGGTCAATCCGATCACGGTGCCGCTCGATGCGGGTGCCGGGACGTTCAGCTACACCCGGCGCAACCCGGCGCTCAGTGGCCTCACCTACACGGTGTGGACCTCCACGGATCTGGCGACGTGGACGGAAGATGCCGGTGCGGACCAAAACGACGGCGGTGCGACCACCGACGTCCAGACGGTAGCGGTCACGCTCACTCCCGGCTTGCTCAGCACGCCGGAACTGTTCGTGCGGGTGCAGGCGGCGGAATAACCGCGCGGCTCATCCAGGCGCACCAGCGCCTCACCTGAATCAATAACCAAAGGCCGGGAGTCTCACTCCCGGCCTTTTTCGGGTACTGCGTCAGATGCGCCTGACGTAACTACGCCATACCCGCCCCAATCCGGGATCCTATTCACAGAGACGGATCCCCAAGGCACGCAATCACCGGAAGGCTCCCACCAAGGAAGTGGGATCGGGGACCTGCCGGCTTGGAACTCGACGGACAAAGCCTCCTGCCGATCATCAGGTCCGCCGACGCGCCGACTCATCATCCTTGGGTCGCCACCTCCAAATGCTTGAAAAGAAACGCGATGACATCGGCCTTCTCCGCGATGCACTCCGAGAGGGCGGTGCCCATGCCGTGGCCGGAGGCCGAACAGATCCTTACCAGGATCGGGTTTCCGGAAGCGTTGGCATCCTGCAAACGCGCCGCCATTTTGCGGGAATGCGCGGGATTGACTCGTCCGTCCTTCTCACCGGCAAGGAATAGGACGGCGGGGTAGCGGGATCCTTCCACCACGTTGTGATAAGGGGAATAGGCGTGGAGGGCCCGGAATTGCGCGGGGTCTTTGACGGTGCCGAACTCGGTCACGTTGAAAGCCCCGTTGGGGTCGAGCTCCACCCGCAGCATGTCATACATGCCGACGTGGGCGACGACCGCCCGCATGAGGTCCGGATGCTGGGTCAGGATGGCTCCCATCAGCAACCCGCCGTTGCTGCGGCCTTCCACCGCAAGCTTGGCCGGGCGGGTGTAGCCACGTTCCACCAAGTGCCGGGCGCAGGCCGCAAAGTCGTCAAAGACGTTCTGCTTGCGGGTGAGGTTGCCATTCAGGTGCCACTCCTGGCCAAATTCGCCCCCGCCCCGGATATTGGCGGCGACGAAAATCCCGCCACAGTCGAACCACAGCCGCCGCGTGCCATCGAATTGCGGCCGCATGCAGTGACCGTATCCCCCGTAGCCATACAGCAGCGTAGGGTTGTCGCCATCGAGTGGCGTCCCTTTGCGCAGGAGGATGCTGACCGGAACCCGGGTGCCATCCTTGCTCACCGCAAATTCCCGCCGCACTTCGATATCGCTGAACTCCACCGGAGAAGTGTTCACCAGCGCGGTCTGTCTCACCCCGCCCGCCGCCCCGTCCGTCTCCGGATCATACAGCCACCAGCCATCCGGTGCGGTGAAACTGGTCTGGCGGTAAAGCAGGCGGTCCCGGTCATCACGCCCTGCCAGTGGGACGACATCAAGGATTCCCATACCATCGGGAATCGGGAGCTCGCACTCGTTTCCGCCGGCGAGATCAATGCGCCGGATGCGCGACGGCCCGCCCACCATCTCCGCCACGTAGAGATACGAGGCGGTGGGAGCAAGCGTCTCAATCACCGCGGTCCCCTCGGGGACAATGAGGGCGGCACCGGCCAAGTCCACGGTGCCGTCGAGTGGCAGGCGCAGGATTTTCCCCCGCGGCGCGTCCCGCACCGAGCGCAGGTAAAGCGTCGCCCCATCGTCGCCTATCTCGGCGCTCTTGACGGCGTCCTCAAAACCGGCGATCTGCCGCCAGGACACCGCTCCACTGGCCCGCAAATCGAGCACATGGTGGGCATACTCGCCGCCATCGCCATTCGCCACGGTGGCCAGCATCCAGCGCCCGTCACGCGAGCTCTTGAGCCCGATGTAAGCGATCCTGGGGAAGCCCCGGCCAAGCGAATACACGTCCTCGCTTGCGGGCCTCCCGACCTCATGCCGGTAGACTTGCTGGTAGAAATCAAGATCCGCCTCCGGTCGCTCGCCCGCCTGCGGGTATCGGGTGTAGTAAATCGTCTTGCCATCCGGGGCCCAGGCCGCACTCCCGCCGCCGGTCGGATACTGGACTCTGGGGATGCGGTCCGGCAGAATCCGGCCGGTCCCGGTTTCATAGAAATGCAGGGTGCCTTCCTCGCTGCCATCTTTCGAGAGGCTGACCGCCACCAGCGATCCATCCGGAGAGGGCACGAACCAATCCATCGCCACCTGTCCTTTGGGTTCCAGTTCGTTGGGATCGAGCACGACCTTTTCCGAATCGGGCTCATCGGGGGAAGCCAGGGTGACGAGCAAACTCTGTTGTTTCGGCGGCTGGAACTTGAGCGCGAATAACCCGCCCGGCCGCGAAATGATTCCGCTGTAGGATGGCGATACCTGGCCAAACAATTCCACCAGGCGAGCGTGAACCCCGGCCCGGTCCCCGATCGCATCAAGATGCGCCCGCGTCATTTCGTTCTGCCCGTCCGTCCACGCCTTCACCGCGGGATCCTCCCCCTCCTCCAGCCAGCGATAGGCATCCTCAACCACCACTCCATGATATTCGTCCATCGCAGGCTTCATCCCATCAGGATGAAGATTCTCGTCGAGGCGGGAGATTTCTGAGGTGGACATGGCGACAATGGGAGATCAGCGCATATAAATCAGGGAATGGAAGATCGCGCTCCAACACCACACACGATAGCCGAAGTTATGCAATGCCAGTTTTCCGCAAAGCTAGGCAACCAAACTACCTAGCTTCCTCCCGGGCGGGCGCGGGGAAAGACATCCTCTCATTATTACTCGCAAGCTCACTGAGTTTCATCGGGCTTGGATGGGTTTGTGTTGCAGAGATTTCCAGTAGGTCCGATCCAGATCGTAAGGATCGACTGGGGCGCTCTTCAGGTCAAACTCCGGCGGGAGCACGCCGTATACCTTCATCTCGCGGAGATAGTGCTCGTTGGGACGGAAGCCGGGCATGTCGAAGCGCTTGATCTGGTCGAGGTTGGCCTTGCGGGCGGCGACCACCGCGAGCAAGGCCTGGTAATCCGGATCGGTCTTGTCCATGAAAACGACGACCGGCTGATCACCCTCTTTCCTGCTGTTGTGGAACGACGCATGGCCGCCGGCCCCGGCAGCCAGGGGCAGCCGCAACGCCAACGACTTCTCCGGTTCTGTTAGATTGAACAGCGTATCGACGTCCAGCCTGCCGGACTTGGGCTCTTCCCCCCCATGGCACTCGTCACAACGCCGCTCGAAGATCGCGCGGACCTCGGGTTGGTTGTCCACCGCCGCGACCATCCCCGAGCCCAGCGCCGCATAGGTGCCGGGATAAGGGGCTCCTGTTTCGATCCAAAGCCGCACAATCCGCTGCTCGGCGGGGCTCGCCTTTACGTCGTGGTGTTCGCCGGCCAGTTTCTTCAACAGCGGGCTGGCGGAGGAACCGATCGACCGCGGCGAGCGGTTGCCGCCGGCGTCGCGCCCGTCGGAAAACTGGCCCCGGTGGGTCAGCGTGGCATAACTGATCGAGTAGATCGGGCCGTGCCCGCCATCGAGCAGCACCCCTCCGTCGCACGGTCCGCCCGTGGCCGTCGGTTCCGACCCGTGACAACCGAGGCAGTGGCGGTCGAGGATCGGTTGCACGTCGCGCGGAAAATCAAGCACGTCAGGCACTCCGGCAATCGGCGTGATCGGGTCCGGCGGACGCCGCAACGCCAGCCGCGGCACTCCGCTCAACGGGCTCTTGCCGCGTTCCTCGTGGCAGCCGACGCAACCCAGCGTTTCCCCGGGTTGGACGCACATGAAACTCTGCATGCGCTTGACGGACAGGTCGTTCTCGTCGAGCGCGACGAAAAACAGGCTGCGCAACGCGGGCAAAATCATGTGGGCCGAGCCGTCGGACTCGACTGGCACCGTCCCCAGGATCCGTTCCAGCGTGAAGGTGCCGCCCAGCGAGAGCGGTTCCTGGGTGCCGGAGAAGTTGACCGGCTTGGGCAGGGCCTCGAGCACCAGCAGTTTCTTGATCCCGCCCGGTTCGACGCCTTGCATGTTGCGGCCGATGTAAACGTTGTCGAGCGTGACCGTGCCGGTGGTCTTGGTGCGGTCGGTGGCGATCGGGACGGCGCGTTCGCGGGGCCGGGGCATGACCGGCCGCGGCTCATGGAGCCAGCCGCCACCGGCACCCAACTCCGCGGGCAGCTCGTAGAGCTTGTAGGCGGCGCCGGTGCCGTCGAGCACGCTGATCGACGTCTGACCCGCCACCAAGTAGCCCTTTTCCGACAACGGATAGGGATCGCGGAACATCAGGTTACCAGAGATGGAGCGGGCCATCGAGCGGTCGTCCGGCCCATTGGTGGGATCGACGACGGTGATGACACCCTCATGTTCTTTCATGCCGTGTCCGGGCGAAAACGAAGCGACGACGTTGCCGGTTCCCGGGATGGGTTTGGCGTCGATCATCACCGTACCTGGGTGCATGTTGCCGAAATACACCATCTGGCTGGTGCCGTCGGGATTCATGGTCCAGAGGTGGTGGAACTGGACGCGGCTGCGGTCGATGTATTCCCAACGTTGATAGAGGAGGCGCCCGTCGGGCAGCAGCCAGGGGGTGTTGTCCTGCTCGAGGTTGCAGGACAACTCGTGGATGTCACTGCCATCGGCATGGCAGCGGTGGATTGTCGCCACGCGGACGAACCAGCACTGGACCATGCGCTTGGAGCGCGACGAACAGAAGACGATGTCGCCGTCAGGCAGATAGGTTGGTTCGAGGTCGTCGAACGGTCCGTCGGTGAGCTGGCGCAGGCCGGTTCCGTCGGTGTTGATCTCGTGGAGGTGGTAATACGGCTGCCCACCCCGGCGGTAGGAGAAAAGGATCTTTGTGCCGTCGTAGTGGAGTTGCGGGTCGCGCACGCCACCCTGCTCGTCGTTGAGCAAGATGGCGGTTTTGCCGGTTTCGACGTCGAGCCGGACCAGGCTGCCGCCGTCGTGATAGAGCTGGCGATTCGGATCACTGGACCAGTAACTGAAATTCGCATACCAATGGCCATCGTCATCCACCTTGCGCACGGCGAAGACCACCTCCCTAACCTGGTGTTCCTTGAGAATGGCGAGGGCCTTGGCGTGCTCCGGATCCGGTGCTTCCGCTGCCGGCACGGGCGGGATGGCGGACGCGATGGCGAGGAGCAGGAATGTCGTGGCGAGGGTTTTCTGTGACTTTCTCATAGTGGTGCTTTCAAGTCGGATTACGGACCATCAGGGCGCGATGTTGCAGAGTAAGTCAGGGTATCCGAATCTTCCAATCCCGCTGAAACCATGTCAACCAACGCCCTCGTCAACGCACCCCTCGCCGGTCTCTCGCCCCCGGTCCGGCCGGCGGCTTCAACGGCGTTCACCTGAAAAGGAATTTCAGCAACCCCACCGCCTTCCCTGCCATGATGGGTTGGTTAGGGGCCAAAGGCGAATCTGGCGAAGAAGGTGGGAGCGGTGGGGGGCGGGATGAGACGGAAGGTCAGACGATCAAGGGCGGGGCTGCCGGAGATTCGTTGCGTGCCGAGGAAAGCGGCCGTCAGGTCCGGCACCCACTCCGTCAGCTCGGCCGAGATCTCCACTGTCACGGCCGCATCCTCAGCGCCCGCCCGCCGGGTGACGGACATCAGCAAGGTGCCGCCCGGTTCGGTCAGGAACAACGGTGCGAGATCCTGATCGGCGAGCGCCGGGTCGCCACCGAGGAAGTATTCCTGGCGGGTGGTGAAACCGTCGCCGTCCACATCGTCGGTGTCGCCGGGATCGCCATTGGCGGCTTTCCAAGCGGCATAAGGCTCGGTGTCGGCGAAACCCGGGGTGCCACCGTTGGCCACGGCGCTGGCCCGCCAGCTCCGCGGGTCGGCGTGGTCGGGATTCGACATGGGTGCCACCAGCACCAGTGAATAACCGTCGCCATCCGCTTCGACCGGCCAGGGCGGCGTGTCCAGATAGGTGAACGAATGCAGGATCTGGCCGTCCGCCCGGCGCAACTCAATCTGCTCGCCGGAGTTGTCGAGGCTGTTGGGAAACGTGCCCGCAATCGGTCGGCCGGCCCCGAAGGCCGCGATGAAGGCCGCCTGGTCTTTCACGACCAGGATCCGGGCACCGGGATCCAACCAGGTGGTGGGCAAGGTGAAGGTGATGCCCGCGGTGAAACTCACGTTGCTGAGGTCGAGGGTCTTGGTGGAGGTGTTGAGCAGTTCAACGTACTCGGTGGTCTCGACGCTGCCCGGCGGGTTATAATAGATTTCCGAAACCACGAGCGTGCCGGGGGTGGGCTGCTCGATGCCTCCGGTATTCGTCACCATGATGCTGTCGGTGCCGACCACCGCCCCGGCGGAATCGAGGGCTTCGAGGGTGATGGCATTCGGGCCTGCGGCCAGGGGAATGGCGACCTCCCAGGTATTGGCGGAGGTCCAGGTGCTGGCCAGCGGCACGGTTGCCCCGGCGAGGCGGATTTGGCGCACATTGACCCAGCCCTGGCCGACCAGCGTCACCGGACTGGTGCTGACGGCGAAGTCCGAACCGCCGTTGGTGGTGATGGCGAAGGTCACCGGCGCGACCGCCGAGTTGATGGAACTTAGGATATGGTTTGAGCGCGCATTGATATAACTCAGGTGACCCGGGAAATCCTCGCCCGGGAGCAGGCGGCCGAAATGACGGGTCCACGGTCCCATGTAGGATTGGTTGAACACGGTGGTACAGATGTCGTACAAGTGACCGAGGTAGGCGCGGCGACGGGCGGGATCCGCAGTGAGCTGCTGCAGTTCAGTGGATTCGAAAATGTTACGGGTGGCGTCGTAGGAAAAATCCATGTCGTGCGGAAAATAGAGCACCCGTCCGTCGGGCCGGGCGTAGAAGATGCCGTTGTGGTTCGCATTCGCGAAAAACGAATCCCCCGCCCCGCTGGCGCACGAGTAGGCGAGCGCCCGCAACCACTGGTCGATGTCGATGACCTCGTCCAAACCGGTGTCGAAGGCCATGCCCGATTTGTCGAAATGTTTCGCCAGCGCCATGATGCGGGAGTAGTCGTCGTGGTTCGCGTTGTTCTCCTGCAGGAAATTCCAGCGGTAATTCTCCTTGTCGTCGCCGAGATTGGTTAGGTTGACGCCGACGACGCTGTCCGGCTGCGGCAGCTTGTAGCCATTGGCGTCGGTGGTGGTGGGATAGTAGATCAGCTCGTATTCGTAGCCGTTGCCATCGCCGCCGTTCTCGAATTGCGAGTCGAGGAAGACATTGCCATAGCGGGAGAGTTGGAGAATGGCATGGCTGGTGTTGGCGGGATTGGGGGCGATGACCTGGCAGAGGTCGTTGAACTCCGCCGGGATGCCGCCGCTGGCGGACATCATCTGGTCATAGAGGATTTCCTGGCAGCCGGTGATTTGGCCTTCGGAGCGGTCGATGGCGATGGTGCGGTGGACCCCGCGGAACAGTTGGTCCTTGTTGAAACCGATGACAAAGCCGATCCGAGCGGCCGCGGGGCGGCCGCGTTCGCTGCTCTTGAGGCGGACACCGACATCGTAATAGATCTCGCGCTCGTCGTAGATGACGGTGCAGCCGAGTTGCTCGTTGCTCATGAGGTTGTTTGTCTGATAGAGCAGCGCCTCGTCGGCGGGGGCCATGATGATGCGGAGGTTGTGCAGACCGGTGGCAGCGGCAAGACCGTCGTCCACCTGATAGAGCGCGTGGGAGGCGGCTCGGGCGCCGGGAAAGTACGAGGTGGCGGGAACCCCGGCGGCATCCGTGGCGGCGATATAAAAGCGAACGACCGCCGCCGCGGCCTGCCCGGGAATCGTGGCGGTGAAAGTGACGCCATCAGCCGCGGGAATCATGGCGACCTGCGTGAAACCACCGCTCTCAACCGCGTAGCGCAGGGTCAGCGAGCCGAGTCCATCGGGATCTCCCGCGCGGGCGGTGACGGTGACGGTTTCGCCGGGCGCGGGCACGGCCGGTGAGTGGGAAAAGGCGGTGAGACCGGGGCCGAGATTCGGGACTGCGGTCGAGTTCGCGGTCCCGGGGGTGCCCGGCGTGTCGGTACGGTAGAGTTCGGTGGTTTTGGCGACGCGGTTGAAATAGAGGCGGGTGTTGAGACGGTTCGAACCGCTGAGCCAGCGGGCGCGGTAGGTGATTTGATAGGTGCGGCCGTTCACCACCGATCTGCCGTTGGCGAGGGTGGTCTCGATGTGGTTGTGCATGTGTTCGGTGGGGCCCTTGGCGCTGAGGAAGAGCACGCTGTTGCCGGGATTTCCCGGATCCTGAACGATCTGCGCGTGGCGGTGGTTGCCGAGGAACCGCCAACCGGTGGTTCCGGCGCTGAAGTCACCGTTTGCAATCATGGCCACGGGGGCGGAGTCCGGGTTTTCGACGACCGAGATGTCATCGATGAGCACGTCGCCGTCATCCAGCAGCCCGAAGATGAACTCGCGCCACTGGTTGTCCGGCCCGGTGCTGGCCGTGGCGATGGCTCGATAGGTGTAGGATTGCCAGGTGCGGCGCGAGGTTTCATCGCTGGCAGCCCAGGACTCGGGCAGTGTATGGTCGGCCCACGGGTCGCGAAGTTCGAGGGTGGAGCCGGCGGCATCGGCCGCGCCGGGCCAGCGGCCGCCGTCGAGATAGGCGACTTCGTCGGCCGGATTGCCCGCCGCATCCAACAATAGAATCCGCTCGCCACCGCCGGCGAGGTTCCCCGTCCAGGGTCCGAGGACGGTCGTGCCTGGCGGAGTCGGAAATGTGCCCGGGCTTTTTGCAACGATGAGGTAGCCGCCGGCATCGAGGATGATTCCCGTGGGAAATTCAAAAGTAATCCCGGAGCCGAACCGCCAGCCGCCGAGATCGACCGGCGCGGTCCCTCGATTGTGGAGTTCGAGCCACTGTTTGTCGTTGCTAGTCAGCGAGACGTCGGGCGGGTTGTAGCAGATTTCATTGATGACGATGTCCTGTTGCAAGACAAAGGCGTTCGCAATCCCGGGCGTGGGCGACACCGGAAAAAGCCAGCGGCCCGGCCAGGCGTCGGAACGGCCGCGGGTCACCAACTCGGCGGATTGCGCGTCGACGGGATCGCCGCCGGGTGCGCGGAGGATCAACTTATCACCCATGGCGGGGCGGAAGCCGAGATCGGCCTCGGTGAAATGAAGCACGCCGCCACCGGGCACTGTGGTTTCCGGCAGGAGCATGCCAGCGGACTGGGAGCCGCTGACTTCCAGCGTGAAGCCGGTGGCAGTGCCCGGTTCGGAACCCGGATTGCGCACCTCGATGAAGAACGGGTCTGCGCCCACACCCGCGATTTCATTGAGCCGCAGGGCAGGCGGCAGCTCGGGATCCACCGGGGTTTCCTCGGCGCGGAGGGATGCCGTGAAATAGGCGGTATTGTCCGCAGCCCCGGTGTGGACCTCGGCGGCGAGCACGTTGGTACCCTTCACCAGCGCCGCTGACGGCACCGTCAGCAAACCACTCGGAGTCGGCAGGGCGACATCGGATAGGGCGGCGGTGGTGTGGCTGGTCGTGCCGCCCGGCAGGTTGCGGCGGGCGATCTCCTGACCGTTCAAATAAAACACCGCGCCATCGGCGAGGGTACGGCCGAGCTTGAGCGCAGTGCGTGTGGGATCGCCTGAAAACGTGAAGGAACTGCGGAAATAGGCGGTGGACGCCGTGGCCGCGAGGGTGGTGCGCACCGTGGTGTCGGGAAAGGCGGTGGTGAGCCCGTAGCGAGCCTCGAGGTAGCTCCCGACCGCTTGAAAATCCGGATCGGTCAGCGCATCGCGATAGACGAGCAACTCGGCGATTTCTCCGTTGAAGCCGTTGGTGGTGGCGGTGGCATGGCGGCCGATCACAATCGGCTGCGGCGTGAGACTTCCGCCGCTGTCGGCCGTGGTCGCCTCCATCACTCCATCGACCCAGATCTCGAAGCGGCTGGCCGCGAGATTGCGACGGATGGCGACGATTTGGAACTGGGTCGTTGAGATCGGAGTGGTCGAAACCGGGCCTCCCAGACCGGAGTTGTCGTCGTAGCGTTTTTGGAACCCGTAGCGACCGTTGGCGGCCTTGAGCGAGACCAGCGGTTCGCCCACGGTGGCAACGCGGTCGAAGAGATAGGCTCCGCTGCCATCGGCCACGCTGCCGCTCACCGGGGCGGCGCTTGCTTTGCTGACGATGAAATACACGAACCCTGAATTCGGGCCGATCCCGGGAGCCACTGCGGTGCGAAATTCATCGGTGGAGCCGTCGAAGCTCATCGTCGGTTGGCCGGAAGGAGTCGCATTGCTTTCAAAGCGCGGATCACCGGCATAGACGGCATTCTGGGCCACCCCGTCGCCGGTGGCGGTGTCGGGCCACTGGAAGCAGCGGGCTCCGTCGGCGAGCCCCGTGACCGCCCCGGCCCGGTATCGTTCGACGAGCGTCGTGGTGACGCCGAGGATGGGTGGCGCGGAGATCGAACCAAACGGCCCCTGGCCTTGGGGCCAAGCGGAGTCATCGAAGGCGGCGTCCGCCCAAGCAGCCGGCGGGGCGGACACGCTGTCATAGAAACGCCAGACACTGTCTGCATCGGCGAGCACGGAGATGCTTGGCTCTGCCAGCGAACGGAAATTGAGGGCGGCGGGGGTGCCGCCGGTCTGGAGGCTGGCACGCCAGTTGGCGGGATCCGCCGCCGCAGTGCCGGGCCGGCGTTTGGCGAGGGTGGCACCCGCGCCGTCCGGGGTGGCCGGCCAGTCGCCGCCGTCGCCATAGGACAGCCGGTCCATCAGACGACCAGAGGGGCTGAGCAGGTCGATGGTTTCGCCGTCGTTGGCAAGATTGCCGGTGAAGGGGCCGAGCACACCGGGAATACCGGCGAGCGAGGGATTGCCCGGCAGTTTCGCCACGACGACGAAGCCGCCGCAGGGGATGATGGAGCCGTGCGGGAAAGCATAGCTGATGCCGTCGGCCAGCGCCCACCCGGAAAGGTCGATATTGACCGCCATTTGGTTATGCAGCTCGATCCACTCCGCATCCTGGGAGCCGGGCGGATTGTAGTGGATTTCATTGAAGGTGACGACTGCGTCCGACGAGTCCGCATACAGCAACCGCGGCAGCAAGCAGGCGACGGCGCAGGCGGAACGAGTGGTCTTGAAAAATGGCATGAGCGAGGGTGGGCGGGCAGGATGCGGCAAACAGTGGTGCTTGTCCACCGCGGAAATCAAGGAGAAGGGCCCGACCTGATGCCCGACCTGATGCCCGACCTGATGCCCGACCTGATGCAAAAAGCTTCGCGGACGGGGCTCGTCCGCGAAGCTGATTGAGTCCAATCAATGGACGACCATTACGATGAGTGGCAACCTCACTCCGCTTGCACGCGCACGAAGAGTTTGCCATCGACCGGAGCGGCGTCCACGAGCGTGACCGACACCGTCTCGACATTGTTCACCGGCTCGCCGGCCGCCTGGTCGGCATTTTCATCCCATGTCCAGTTCGTCAGATCCGTGCTATAATAAACCGTGTAGGTGAGACCGGAGCCCGCCCGCCGGGTGTAGGCGAACGCATCTCCGCTCAAAGGCATGCTAATCGGGTTGACCGATGAACCCGAGGTGGGATCCAGGCCGTAGGCATATTCCTGGTGGTTGGTCAGGCCGTCGCCGTCCGGGTCGGAGCCGGGTGCGGAATCGGTGAACCCCGCGCCAAAGCTCGCCGCCCACGTGCTGTAGTCCGTCATGAGTTCGTTGGTCAACCCATAGAGGTGGTTGGAGCCGCTGGCGACCATGGCGCTTTCGTGAACGAGGGCCTCGATCACCAGTTCGGTGGACTCCGCCACATAGGTGTAGCCGAGGTAGAAAGCCCCATGAATGTTATCGTCGTTGAGCACGATGCCCGGCCGGTCGATTGGCAGGCCGCCGAATGGCTGCTCCACGGTGGCCCCGTTGGTGAAGATCAGGTCAATCGGGCGGAAGCTGGTGGCGGTGACCGCCCACGGGCGGTAGAACACCTTCAGGTGGTAGGTCTCGCCGACGGTCAGTCCGCTCAAGGTGTACGTTTGGAACGCTCCCGGTTCCCCGCTTGATTGGTGGACGAAGCCGCCCAAGAGATCGAGCAAGCCGGCACCGGTCACCTCGCCGGTGGCCGGCACCCATTCGCCGTTATTGATCGGATTGACCTCGTTGCGGGTGCCGACGGACACCGTCCAGTCGAAGTCCACCGGGAACAGCCCAGGGTTGACTTCTTCCAAAACCACGCCGTTGATGGTGGCGGGACCGGCTCCGCTCATGGCGTGGGTGTAGGTTGCGGCCAGGGAAATCCCGCTGCTCGCATCATCGGTCAAACGCACCAGCTCAAACGCCGCCGGAAGTGCCGGCCGCGAGGTGAAATCCGTGGGCAGACTGCCCTTTTCGACCTCGAAGCCATCCCGCTCCCCATCCAGATCGCTATCCGCAATCAAGGGATTGGTGCCGGTGTCGGCGGCATCGACGAAGGTGCCGGTGTTGGACTCGGCGCCATCCTTCAAGCCGTCTTTGTCCATGTCTGCGATGATCGGGCTGGTTGCCGGCCGCGGCGCGATCGGATTGAGTTCCGCACCGTCCTTCAACCCGTCATCATCACTATCGGCGATCAATGGGCTGAGGCCTGGATAGGTCAGCCGAAGGTTGTATTCCTCAAGATCGGAGAGACCATCATCGTCGAAGTCACCGGAGCCCGCGCCGGGTCCGGGCCCGGTGACCAGTCCGTTGAGGTCGATGAGATTTCCCGCTATGTCCCATTCCCAGCCGTCGGGCAGGTCATCGGCATCGTCGTCCTTGATCAAGGTCAGCACGAATTCCTTCTCCTGGGTGAACCCGCTGACCAAGCCGGTCCCTTTCACGCGGATGAAAAACTGATCGCCATCGAAGCCCTGTTTGAAATCGTAACTTCCCGCTTGAAGCTGATCCCCCACGATGACGAATTTAGCATTGTCGTCATCGCCCGTGCCTGCCTCGAAGGCATAAGTGGTGGCTTCGGTCGGCAGCGTGAGCGTTTCGCTGAGCAGCGTGGCAACCGACCCGCCCGGCGCGATTCCGGAAATGAACGAGGGATCATCCAGCGAGATCACGAGCTGGGCCGGCGACTCGTTGCTCAGTCCGTAGAAGTGCAACGAGCCGCTGGCAGTCGGCGAACTCGGATGCACGTTTGCATTGACGACCAGACTGGTGTCTTGGGCGACGTAAGTGTAGCTCAAATAGTAGGCGGACTGATCGTTGAAGTTGTTCAAAATGAGCCCGGGCCGGTCTTCCAGCAAGGCGCCGTAGGGTTGGTCCACGCTCGCGCCGTTGTTGAACACCAAGTCGATCGGCCGCAGGGTACCCGGGTCCCACTGCCGGATATAAAGGCGCAGTTCATAGTTGGTCCCCACCGTCAGTCCGCTGAGCGTGTAGGTTTGCGCGTCACCGGGATTCCCGTTTCCATAGGCGAAGGAGCCCAGCAAACCTTGCAGGCCGGAGCCGGTCACGCCGCCACTGGCGGGGACCCAGGCACCATTGCCCACCAGCGCGTTTTTCGCTGGGCTGGTCCAAGTGAAATTCGCCGGGGTTGCCCCGCCGGTGAGTGCGTCAAAAGCCACCCCGTTGACCGTGGCAGCCGCTCCTCCGCTGATTTTATGGGTATAGATTTTGGCGCTGCTGATGCCGCTGCTGGCATCGTCGGTGAGAGCCATCAGCGCGAAGTTGGACGGCAGGACCGGACGCGAACTGAACAACGTCGGCAAGCTGCCCCTTGCAACCTCAAAGCCATCCCGCGCGCCATCCGCATCCGTATCCGCGAACAGCGGGTTGGTGCCGGAATCCGCCGCGCCGACGAAGGTTCCGGTGTTGGACTCCACGCCGTCGCTCAGGCCGTCCTTGTCGGTGTCCGCGAGGATCGGATTGGTGGCGGGCCGGGCGCCGGCCCCGGCGAGTTCCTCGTTGTCCTTCAAACCGTCTTCGTCGGTATCGGCCAGCATCGGGTTGATGGTTGGATACAACCCAAGACTGAGATTGTACTCGGCGAGATCGGCGATGCCATCCCCGTCGAAATCACCCGTACCAGCGCCAGGCCCCGGTCCGCTGACCAGCCCGCTCAGCTCGGTCAGGTCGTTTGCAAAGGTCAACTCCCACTCATCGGGCAGCTTGTCCGCATCGTCATCCTTGATCAGGGTCAGCACGAACTCCTTTTCCCCGGTGCCGCCCGAGACCGTGCCGGTGCCCTGGACGCGGATGAAATACTGGGCACCGTCGAAATCCTGGGTGAAGTCGTAGCTACCGCCGGCCTCGATCCGGTCGCCATTGATCACGAACAACGTGTTGTCGGCGTCACCCTCGCCGGCGACGAAGGCGAAGGTGGAGGCTTCCGGCCCTTTGGCAAAAGTCGAACCACTCAGGGTGCCGATAAGACTACCCGGAGTGATGCCGGAAATGAACGAGGTGCCGCTCAACGACGTCGTGTAAATCACGGGGATGGTTGAGATCATGTAGTTGTCGATGAGTGAACCGGTGATAAGGGTTTCCAGTTCCATATAAAGTTCGCCGCCATTGCCGCTCCAGGTGAAGGTATCGTCGGCGACCTGCACTCCGTCAATCGTGACCCGCACCCTGCCGGGGGTGCCGTCGGCGAAGGAATTGAACCCGTAGTCGAGCACGATGTGGCGAGGTGTGGCCACGGGAGTAGTGGGCACGCCCGCGCCAATATCGCCACCATTGCGGAACCGGTTGGTGCGACCGTCGTTGCGGAAGAGGATCCCGTAGTCCGTGGCGCCTTGGTTCACCCGGAAGCCGTCTTCCGCACCGGTCGCGTTGCCGTTGGTGATCCCGATGGCGAACGCGATCCACTGGTCGGACGTCGTGTCGGTCGAGGTGAAGTCGAATTCCACCCGCAGGCCGCCATCGGCGAGAATCGTGGTGCCGGGGCCAGTGCTGGTGTTGGCCCAGTTGTAGGTGGTGGGGGCTGTCGCGGCATCGGATTGGAAGCGGACACGGCCCGAGCCACCGCCGATCATCCGCAGTTGATTGCCCAGAATCTCCTGCTGAGCCTTTGAGGCCCGGAGGTAAACCTTGTTATCCGGCGCGGGGAGGGCGGCGAGGGTTCCGCTTAGTCGGCCGTCGAGGGGGGCGCCGTCGAAGTTCGTGGTGTCGGCGACATCGAAGTTGTCGGACCACAGGAGGGTGTTGGCCTTGACTCCAGGCTGGGCGAGTCCCGCGACAAGCAGGACAAGGATTTGGGGTTTCATTGAGTTTCGTGTTTTTGGTTTTATCGTCGGCCGGTAGCCGCAGAAGCCGAGCGCTCCAAACAGGCGACTATCCGGATGCTTCAAAAGACGGATTACTTTTTACCGTATCCAAAGTCTTTATGGCGTAGGCTACCATCCGCGCCCGACATGGCCAGCAAAATCTTCGGGGCTCGTGAGTTTTTTCAGGAAATGGGCGAGGGCAGCGCGCCCACGCTCAAGGCGCTGGAGAAAGCCGGGGACGGAGGACGGAGGACGGAAGACGGAGGACGGAAGACGGAGGACGGAGGACGGAGGACGCGGTCAGAACTTCCTCCGATTCTCCTTGGCAACGGGGGCGGAGAGGCTATTTTCCGGGTTGAGAACCCCAGATGAACACCTCTGCAAACTACCGTCCTTCGGCCGAATCCGCCTTGAACGCGCCGGTGATTCCTTCAAATTCTTCCTTTCAGCCTTTCAGCCCCCCCCCCCTCTTGCGCCCCCTTTTTTCCGCTCTGCGAGCCCCGCTTCCGATTCCACCTGCGAGCCACCCTCAGAAGCAATTTCAAGCAATGAATAAAACGATGATCATTCTAGCCACCGCACTGTTCTCGCTGGCGGCGGCTGCCGCGCCCGAGGCCACCGGCTTGTGGGCCAAGCCGCCGAAGGAGGCCTGGAAAGCCGAATCGCTCAAACAGCCGGTTCGGGCGTTCTGCGTCGATTTCAACTGGCAGATCCAAGGCAACAATCTCTGGTTTGCGGCACCCGGGCACTGGGCCGATGCCGATCCGGCCGCACAGGTGAAATGGTGCAAGGAGGCCGGGGTCAACTGCATCCAGACCTTTGTGCTCTCCTGCAATGGCTACGCCTGGTACAAGGGTGGCCCCATTCCGGAACAGCCAGGGCTGAAGAGCGATTTCCTGACCGAAGTCGTCCGGCTCGGCCATCAGGAGAAGATGCTGGTCATGGGCTATTACTGCATTGGTGCCAACACGCTCTGGGGCAAGAACCATCCTGACCAAAGCTACGGCACCCCCTCCGGCATGCACCTTCCGTTGACCAAGGATTATGTCGCCTATCTATGTGCATCCGTCGAAGATGCGCTGAAAAAGACCGACGTGGATGGGTTCATGCTCGACTGGATGAGCAACGTCAGTGGCCAATGGCTGGACTGCGAGAAGACGATGTATGCCGAGCTGATGGGAGTCCCCTTCCCCGCTGCCGACAAGATCACCGGAGCCGACAAGGCGAAATTCGATCAAAAGGCGGTCGAACGCTGCTGGACAAGCATCCGCGATACCGCCCGCCGGGTCAAGCCGGAATGCATTCTATGGCCCAACGGCCTGCATCATCTCAGCCTGGAAGGGACTGACTGGCTGCTGAACGAAGGCCCGGATGTGAATACGACGGCGGCAGTGCGGCAACAGTTGAACGGCCGGCCGATCCGCCTCATCCAGAACCAGGTCGGCTGGGTCAACCACGATGCGCGCAAGGTGTTTTCCAAAACCAAGTATGCCTCCTGGGATTTCTACGGTTTTGCCGCCCCTTATGACAATGGCCTGCCGCTGCCGGTGGCGGACTATCTTGGCAAGCCGATGGATGAGTTCAAGGGCATCGACCGGATGACCATCAACGACCGCAACATTGCCGCATTGGTGCGCTTCTACACGGGCCGGGAAGTAAAATCACAGAATCTCAACACCGGCCTGGCGACCGACAAACCCGCCAAGGTCTCCGGCACCTGGGGCGCTGGCTATGAAGCCGAAAATGCCTTTGATGGTGACAGCTCGACCCGTTGGGGCGCGGAGCCGAATGCGCATAGCGCCTGGCTGGAAGTCGATCTCGGGAAACCCGCCAAAATCCGCCGCGCCGTCATCGAGAATGCCTATCCGGAACTCAAGCGGATCCGCAAGTTCGCCATCGAAACCTGGCAGGACGGCCAATGGAAACCCTGTTACCAAGGCGAGAACCTGGGCGAAAAACTCGAAGCCACCTTCGATCCGGTCACCGCCCGGCGCGTCCGCCTGAACATCACCGAAGCCACCGATACCCCGACCCTCTGGGAATTCCAGGTGTTTGAGTAGGCGCCTCGCGCCAGGTCTGAGGGCCTGGGGGGCTAAGGGTCTGAGGGAAGTTCAACTGTGGCGGCGGCAATCTTGTCACCCCCTGCCACCCCGCTGAGTGCCATCGAATCGACGCTTGCCGATGGGGCTCTCGAGGATGCAGACTATCCCCGCGAACCCACCGGGCCCGACCGCAGCGCCCCCGGGCTTCTCAACCTAATGGAACGATGAAAACCTCCCTCACCCGCCGACAACTGCTTCAACTCATGA
>JAIPKB010000113.1 GCA_021733795.1 Akkermansiaceae bacterium
GGCGGAGGTGGCGGTCGCGATGGCCAAGGAGGAATCCGCCCAGGCCGGCGTGCGGGAAGCCGCGTTGCAGTGCGAGTATTGTACCATCACCGCCCCGGTCGCCGGCCGGGTGGGACGGCGCAATGTGGAAACCGGCCAACCGGTGATTCCCTCCCAACCGCTGCTCGCCGTGGTGGGTGATGAGTTGTGGGTCGTCGCCAATTTCAAGGAGACCCAGGTGCGGGACCTGCGCCCGGGACAATCCGCCCTGATCCGCTTTGACGTCCTGCCGGACCGCGAGTGGCCGGGTGTGGTCGAAAGCCTTTCGCCCGCCAGCGGTTCGCGGTTCGCGCTGCTGCCGCCGGACAATGCGACCGGCAATTTCACCCGTGTGGTCCAACGTGTGCCGGTCCGGATCCGGCTCACCGGAGCATCACTCGGCGCGCTTTCCAAGGTGCTGGGACCGGGACTTTCCGCCAAGGTCCGGGTGCGGACCAGCCCGCCAGCCAACCCTCCCCTGCTGCCGGGGACGGGCCCCAATCTAACCAACTTATGAATGCCTCCATCCCAACCGGCGGGCGGGTACCGCTCCGGCACTGGGTCGCGGTGCTGGGCTCGATGCTGGGTGCCTTCATGGCGGTGCTGGACATCCAGATCACCAATGCCTCGCTCAAGGACATCCTCGGCACGCTGGGAGCCACGCTGGAAGAGGGCTCCTGGGTGACGACCAGTTATCTGGTGGCGGAGATCGTGGTGATCCCGCTCACCGGGTGGCTGGCCGGAGTGTTCTCCCGGCGGGCTATCTGCTCGGCACGACCGCCGTCTTTCTAACCGCATCAGTGGCCTGTGCCTGGGCGTGGGACCTGCACAGCCTGATCGTGTTCCGGGTGATCCAGGGGTTCAGCGGCGGAGCGATGATCCCGCTGGCGCTGGCGCTGGTGTTGCAACTGCTGCCGGACCGGCACCATCCGCTCGGATTCGCGGTTTTTGGCATGACCGCCACTTTCGCGCCCGCGATCGGGCCGTCGATCGGCGGCTGGCTCACGGAAACCTATGGTTGGCCGTGGATCTTCTACATGAACCTGTTGCCGGGAGCGGTGATGCTCGCGGCGATCGGCTGGGGGCTGGAGCGCGAGCCCGCGCGGCTCGAACGCCTGCGGCACGGCGATTGGGCCGGCGTGCTGACGGTGGCGACCGGGCTCGGTTGCCTGATCACCTTGTTGGAGGAGGGAAACCGCAACGACTGGTTCCACTCCCCGGAAATGCGGGTGTTGGGGGCGGTGGCGGTGGTGATGCTGACGCTCGGCACGGTGATCGAGCTGCGGGTGGCCGAGCCGTTCATCAACCTTAGATTGTTAGGTAGGCCGGCGTTCGGGGCCGCCTGTCTGGTAGGCACGGTGTTCGGACTGGGCATGTATGGGGTGATGTATGTGCTGCCGGTCTATCTGGCACGGCTCCAGGGATACAACGCGGGACAGATCGGCCACACGATCATGTGGAGCGGAGTGCCGCAGCTGCTGATGATGCCGGTGGCGGCCGCGCTGGCGAAACGTCATGACGGCCGGGTGCTGGTGGCCTGGGGTCTCGCCATGTTCGCGTTGAGCTGCCTCATCAACGGCCGCCTCACCCACTTGACCGCGCACGACCAATTGCGGCTCACACAATTGATCCGGGCCGTCGGCATGCCGCTGGTGATCGTGCCCCTGACCACGCTGGCAACCCGCGGGCTGGCGGCGTCCGAAACCGGCTCGGCCTCGGCGTTGTTCAACATGCTGCGGAATCTCGGCGGCAGCATCGGCATCGCCTTGCTGGCCACCCGCGTCGATGTGGGCGAGGCCACCCACCGGGCGCGGCTCGCCGGATCCATCAGTCTCTATCAAAACGCCACGCTCGAGCGGCTGGAGCTGTTGCATGGGTACCTCACCATCCAGGGCGCGGATCCCCACACCGCCAACGCGCGGGCGTTGCGGGTGCTCGACCACACCCTCAACCGTGAAGCCCTGGTGGCGGCCTACGGTGATGCATTCACCCTGCTTGGGGTGGTGCTGCTGGCGGCCACGCCGCTGGTATGGTTCATCGGTGGACGGCGCGGAAACAGCGTGATTCTTCCACCCTGAGCAGGGTCTCCACGTTTCCGTCAGGCTGGCTACCAACCGGCTCCCGCGGCGGACACCGGCATCCGGGCATCCTCGCTCATTCCCCGGCGGGCTTTCAAGCGGTGGTTCAGCGCGGCGGCGGGCAGCGCCAGCAACAGCCCCACCAACACCGAGCCGCTGAGCCAGCGGGCGAATAAGGCCGGCACATCCGGCGATACCGCGAGGTGGGGCAGCACCGGATTCTCGTGGACGACCAGCGGAATCACCAGCGTGTCTCTAACCGCAGTTAGGCGCAGCGCCTCCCGGCGCATGGCGGCCGCCAACCCGGTCTCCCGCTCCAGCCGGTTCGCCAACTTCGCCAACTTCGCCAACTTCGCCAACTTCGCCAACTTCGCCAGCTCCGCCGCATCGCGGGGCGCGCGGCCCTTCACCTGCGCCAGCGCGGCGGCGGTCTCCCCGGTGATCCAATCCTGGTTTCGGCACCGTTTTCCGCGCGGACGATGGTGTTGGTATATTGTTGCTCCGCCAGTTTCAGGGCCCGTCTGCCCCAGGTTCGCGGCAGTTCGGCGGCGACATCCCTGGCGGTGGTCGGTTGATCCAGCCGGACGGTGACCTCCACCAGCCGGCCATTCGGCTGGACCGCCACGGTCACGCATTGGCGCAAGGCCTGGCAGGCGGACTCCCGATCCAGTTTCCACTGCTGTTCCAAGTCCAGGTGGTCACACACCTCCAGCAAGCACTCCTTGGATGTTAGTATGGCGGCGACGGTTTCAGGGTCGGTGGCACCCACGGTCACGCCCGGCGTCGTCAACGGTTCGAACACGCTGCGGGCCTGGTACATGCGCGGCGTCACGTAACATACCACTCCCGCGACCAGCAGTCCGAGCACAAACACGGAAGCCGTCACACTGGTCATGATCCCGCGAGCAAGATGCCCCCGGCCGTGCTCCCGCACAGCGCCACACCCGCCCAGTTCCAGTCGGATAGCATCGCCGTGACCAGCGTCCAGAGGCTGCGGCCGCAAACGCAGCCGAGCACCGCCCAACCCTTCCACCGCGGAATTTTCCCTCCCGCGAGGGTTTCGCCGTCCTGCGGCATGACGCTTCCGGACGAAGCTCCGATCGCACGCCAGGCGAAAACCCCGACGATCGCGGCCAGCGCGAGGCCGAGCAGGAGGTGGCGCGCACCGAAATTTGAATGACCACCCGGATTCGGCAGGTACTAATCGCGATAGCCGTTTCCAAGACCTGATCCCCTATTGACCCCAAACTGCAAATGAAACCGTTGAAAATGAAAATCCCGTCCGCCATCACCAGTGGCATCATGGTCACCGCCTTGGCGGCGTCGTCAGGCATCACCACCGCAGCTCCCGAAAATGCGGACAACGTGCTGTGGTGGAGCAAGCCCGCCGAGAAATGGGAGGAGGCGGTTCCGGTCGGCAACGGCCGGCTGGGCGCAATGGTGTTCGGCCGGACTGAGAACGAGCGGATTCAACTCAATGAAGGAACGCTGTGGGCGGGAGGGCCCTACGATCCGGCGAACCCGGAGGCAAACGACGCATTGCCGCAGGTCCGGCAACTCGTCAACGATGGCAAGTATCGGGAAGCGGCCGACCTCCTGAGCGCGAAGGTCATGGCCAAGCCGCTCGGCCAGATGCCCTATCAAACGGTCGGTGACCTGCTGCTGACTTTTCCTGACTCGGCAACCACCAGCGACTACCGCCGCGAACTGAACCTCGACACCGCGGTCACCACGGTCAGTTATGTGAGCAACGGGGTCAGCTTCACCAGGGAGACCTTCGCCAGCGCGCCGGACAACGTGATCGTGGTGCGCATTTCCGCCGACAAACCAGGAAGCATCACATTCTCCGCTGGCATGAAAACGCCGATGAAGGCGAAGGTTGCGACAGATGGCAACGACACCCTTGTCATGAGCGGCACTGGCGGCGACGCCGGCGGCGTCAAGGGACAATTGCAATATCAAGCCCGCGTGAAAGTCGCATCTTCGGGCGGCAAAGTAGCGGCGGAAGCAGACCGCGTCACGGTCACCGGGGCCAACGAGGCGATGTTGCTGATCACCGCGGCGACCAGTTATCGGAAGTTTGACGACGTGGGTGGAGACCCGGAAAGCATCACCAAACGCCAGCTCGCGGCGGCCGCTGCACAACCCTTCGCCAAGCTGCGCGACGCCCACCTGGCGAACTATCAGCCGCTCTTCCGCCGCGTCAGCATCGATCTGGGGAGGACCGAGGCGATGACACTGCAGACGGACGAGCGCATCCGCCGCTTTGCCGAAGGCAATGACCCAAACCTGGCGGCACTCTACTATCAGTTCGCGCGCTACCTGCTCATCGGTTGCTCGCGTCCCGGCGGCCAACCGGCGAACCTGCAGGGAATCTGGAACGAGTCATTGAATCCACCGTGGCAGAGTAAATACACTATCAACATCAACACCGAGATGAACTACTGGCCGGCCGAGTCCGGCAACCTGGCCGAATGCGTCGAGCCGTTGATCAGGATGGTGGAGGACCTCACGGTCACCGGCGCGCGGACGGCGAAGAGCATGTATGGCGCCCGCGGCTGGATGGCGCATCACAACACCGACATCTGGCGGGCGACCGCGCCGATCGACGGACCGAACTGGGGCATGTGGCCAACCGGAGGCGCTTGGCTCTGCCTGCATCTCTGGGATCGTTACGAGTTCAGCGGAGACAAGACGGTCCTGAAACGCATCTATCCGGCGCTCAAAGGCGCGTCGGAATTCTTCCTCGATACCTTGCAGCAGGACCCGACCGGCAAGTGGCTCGTCACCAACCCATCGATCTCGCCCGAGAACGGCCACCCCGGGGGCGCGGCGGTCTGCGCGGGGCCAACGATGGACCAGCAGATCCTGCGCGACCTGTTCGCCAACACCATCAGGGCCGCCGCCATCCTTGGCGTGGACAAGACCCTCCAGAACCAACTGACGGCCACCCGCGCCCGCCTGGCACCCAACCAAATCGGAGCCACCGGCCTGTTGCAGGAGTGGCTGGAGGATTGGGACATGCAGGCGGGGGAAAAACAACACCGCCACGTCTCCCACCTCTACGGACTCTATCCGGGCCGCGACATTGACCGGCACGACACCCCCGAACTGGCCGCCGCCGTGATGAAATCGTTGGAACTCCGGGGCGACCGGGCGACCGGTTGGGCGACCGCCTGGCGGATCGGGCTGTGGACCCACCTCGGCGACGGTGACCATGCCTACCGGATCCTCAACAACCTGATCAGTCCGGGGCTCACCTATCCGAACATGTTCGACGCCCACCCGCCGTTCCAGATCGACGGCAATTTCGGCGGGGCGGCGAGCATCGCGGAAATGCTGGTGCAGAGCCGCCTGTCCACCGTGTCGGGCGCGCTGAGCCCGTCATTCGCCCCCGAGATCGAACTCCTGCCCGCGTTGCCCGGGGCATGGCCAACCGGCAGCGTGAGGGGCCTGCGGGCGCGCGGCGGCATCGAGGTGGACGTCGTCTGGAAGGATGGCAAACTGTTCGGAGCCAGGCTCGAGTCGGTCGCAGGCGGAAGGAAAACGGTCAAGGTAAGATATAACAATCTGACCACCTCCATCGCGCTGCCGCCGGGTGCCGAGGTGGTGCTGACTCCGGCATTGAAACCCGTGCCGAACTAGCCGCCCCGCCCCATGAACACGCATGATACAATCCGAATGAAATACCACTCCCCATGAAAACCCTATCTAATTTGAAATGTTTATTTACCACCCTCCTTGCCGGCACCGCGTGCGGACTCCTCCAGGCGGCGGAACCGGCCACGGCTGCCAAGGCACCATTTGCCACCCCGCTCAAGTGGAAGGCATCGGACATCCTGGTCAAGCCGCTCGCGGACCCGGCCCATCAGATCATTTCAGTCAAAGACCCGACCATCGTGCGATTCAATGACCGCTGGCATATTTACGCGACCACGGCGGATACCCGGGGCAACTGGAGTATGGTCTATCTCAATTTTGCGGATTGGAAGGACGCCGCCAGCGCCAAGCCCTATTACATGGACCTGAATCCGAATCTACGGGGCTATCATTGCGCGCCACAGGTCTTCTATTTCCGCCCCCAGAAAAAGTGGTATCTGATCTATCAGTCCCAGCCGCCCCAGTACTCGACGGCCGACGATCTGTCCAAGCCGGAAACCTGGACCAAGCCGCAGAGCTTCTTCGCGAAGAAGCCGGCCAAATCCGCCCAGCTTTGGATTGATTTCTGGGTCATCTGTGATAGCACGCATGCCTACCTGTTTTCGACCGGCGACGACGGCCGGATGTATCGCAGCCGCACCAGGATTGGGGATTTTCCCAACGGCATGAGCGACCCCGAGGTCACCATCCAAGGCCCGCGGAACGACGTTTTCGAGGGCAGCATGACCTACCGGATCAAGGGCACCGATACCTATCTGACGTTGATTGAAGCGATCGGCCCCGGGCCGCGCTACTATCGCGCATGGACCTCCAATCGGCTGGACGGGGAATGGACCCCGCTGCCAAATGCCGATACCTGGCAGAACCCGTTCGCGGGAATCAACAATGTCACTTTCGCGGATGGGGTCGCACCCTGGACCAGGGACATCAGTCATGGCGAATTGATCAGGGACGGCTACGATGAAACCCTGACAATCGACCCCAACCATCTTCAACTGCTGTTCCAGGGACGTGATCCGGCGACCAATCCACGTTACGATCAACTGCCGTATCGGTTGGGCCTGCTGCAACAGGACAGCTCCAAGGCAGCCGCCGCACCAGGTCCACGGGGCCCCCGGATGCCGCGCGGGCGGGGCATCGCGCTCGGGCCGGACGACAAGCCGGCCTTCGCGGATCCGCCTGCGGGATTCAACGCGAAACGGGCCAACGTGCCCAACGGCAAGCTTGAGATGATAGAGTACGACTCGAAGACGGTCGGCACCAAACGCAGGATGCTGGTCTACACTCCGCCCGGTTACTCGACCGACAAGAAATACCCGGTGCTCTACCTGTTGCACGGCAATGGTCACGATCCGACCCACTGGGGGAACGCGCTCTACCAATTTGCCCAGAAAATCTTCCGCTGACCAGAATCAAATCCGGCATTCCAACCCCATCCCAACTTCATCCACCATGCAACTCATCTCCCGTCGATCGTTCCTCACACTGACAGCCGGCGCGGTGGCGGGCGTCGTCCACCAACCCGCCGCCGCGGCGGATCCCTCAACCCCGACGCTCCGCAAGGCGTTCGCCAACGACTTCCTGATCGGAGCCGCCCTTAACACGGCGCAGATCGATGGCCGCGACGCGAAAGGAGGGGCGCTTGCAGCCAGCCAGTTCTCCGCACTCACCGCGGAGAACGACATGAAATGGCAGTCGATCCATCCCGCTCCCGACCGTTACAACTTCCAAGCGGCCGATGCCTATGCGAAGTTTGCCGGGAAAAACGACATGAAGCTGATCGGTCACTGCCTGGTGTGGCACAGCCAGACGCCCGCCTGGGTGTTCCAAGGCGACAATGGCCAACCCGCCACCCGCGAACAGTTGCTGAAACGAATGCGTGACCACATCCATACCGTGGTCGGCCGCTACAAGGGAAAGGTCATGGGCTGGGATGTGGTCAACGAGGCCCTTGCCGACGGCGGGTCGGACATCCTGCGCGACTCGCCGTGGCGGCGCATCATCGGCGATGATTTCATCGACCAGGCCTTCCGCTTCGCCAGGGAAGCCGACCCGAAGGCCGAGCTGTATTACAACGACTACGGCCTCGAAAACGAGCGCAAGCGGAGCAACTGCGTCAAGCTCCTGAAGGGTCTGAAGGAGCGCGGGGTACCGATCACCGGCGTGGGTACCCAGTCGCACTTTCACCTCAACTCCCCTCCGCTCGCCGAAGTGGAGAAAACGATCGTGGACTTCGCCGCGCTGAAACTCAAGGTGATGGTCACCGAACTCGATGTGGATGTGCTGCCATCCCGCGGCAACCCGGGCAATGCCGATATCAACCGCCGCGAGCAAGGCGGCGACAGGTCCAACCCATACACCTCGGGACTGCCCGATGACATGCAGGAGAAGCTCGCCAAGCGCTACGCTGATCTGTTCGCAATCTACCTGCGGCACCGCAATTCCGTCACCCGCGTGACATTCTGGGGCCTGGACGACGGCCACAGTTGGTTGAATGGGTTCCCGGTCCGCGGGCGCACCAATTATCCGCTGCTCTTTGACCGGAACCTGAAGCCCAAGCCGGCATTCACCGCCGTGATGAAAAAGTCCATCAAATGACCACTGCCGTCCCATCCAATGAACATCAAGCCACTTGCCCGCCCAATTCTTGCGCTGGCGCTGCTGACCGCCGCACCCGCAGCCCGTTCGGAAAGCGCCCGCAATCCGATCATCCATGCCGACGTTCCCGACACCTCGATGATCCGTGTCGGCTCCAACTACTATATGAGTAGCACAACCATGCACATGGCTCCGGGAGTCCCCATCATGAAGTCGAAGGATCTCGTGAACTGGGAGATCGTTTCCTACGCCTACGACACGCTCGGCGACCTGGACGCGCTGAACCTCACCAACGGCCGCGACGCCTACGGCCGGGGATCATGGGCCAGCAGCATCCGCTTCCACCAGGGAACCTATTATGTATCCACGTTTTCCGGCACCACCGGCAAAAACCACGTTTATTCCACCAAGGACATCGAGACGGCACCCTGGAAGGCGGTTTCCTTCAGGCCGATGCTCCACGACAACTCGTTGTTCTTCGATGACGACGGTCGGAGCTACATGATCAGCGGCGCCGGCAAGCTCATCCTCACCGAACTGCTTCCCGATCTCTCGGGCCTCAAGCCCGGCGGTGTGGATCAGGTGATCATCGAAAACGGCAACCTGCTTTTCGGCGCCGGTGAGGTGGGCGGACTCAATGCCGAGGGCTCACAACTCTTCAAGATCAGCGGCAGGTATTACCTCTTCAACATCGCCTCGCCGAAAAGCCGCTGGAGCCGTAGCGTGCTCATCCATCGCGCCGACAAGATCACCGGGCCTTATGAAGGACGCGTCGCCCTCGAGGACAAGGGCGTCGCCCAGGGCGGACTGATCGACACGCCCGGCGGCGACTGGTATGCCTACCTGTTCCGCGACTCCGGTGCCGTCGGACGCATTCCCTATCTGGTTCCGGTGAAATGGGAGGACGGCTGGCCGGTGCTCGGCGTCGACGGCAAAGTGCCGGATGAACTGGACAAGCTCCCCGCCAGCAAGGGGCTGATCCCGGGCATCGTCGCGCCCGACGAATTCGACCGCAAACCCGGCGACCGCCCGCTGCCACTCGTCTGGCAGTGGAACCACAACCCGGACCACGATCACTGGTCGGTCTCCGCACGCCCCGGCTTCCTCCGCATCACCACCAGCAGGGTGGATCCCGGTTTTCTATCAGCCCGCAACACGCTCACCCAGCGCACCTTCGGCCCGGAGTGCTCGGCCACCACCGCGCTCGACCTCTCCCGCATGAAGGACGGTGACTTCGCCGGGCTTGCCCTGCTGCAAAAGCGCTTCGGCCTCGTCGGCGTGAGACGGGAGGGCAAGTCGCTCTCCGTCGTCATGGTGAGCGCCCAGTCCGACTCGCCGGTTGCACTCGCGAAGGTTCCGCTCAGCCAGGAGAAGATCTTCCTCCGCGCCGACTGCGACTTCAAAAACCATGCCGACACCGCCCGCTTCCATTACAGCCTCGATGGCAAGGATTGGCGGGAGATTGGCGAACCCTTGAAGATGGCCTACACGATGCCGCATTTCATGGGTTACCGCTTCGGCCTGTTCAACTACGCCACCAAGGAACCCGGCGGTTCCGCCGATTTCGCCTACTATCGGATCGCGGAAAAGCCCGAACGGTGACACCCGATTCATGCCGCCAAGGCACTCCTGATTCGAACCGCCCCCAGACTTTCAGACCTTTCCATGTCCTCATCCCGACGGATCACCATTAGAGACATCGCCGAGGAACGCGGGTACCGCATCAATCTGATCCGCCTGCCCAGAACGGTTGAGGCCATCAGCGAGGCGATACCCAGCGTCTTCAGCGAACGCAAGTCCCCAGCGTCGGCTTGCGGCGCGTCTCGCTGACGATGAACACAATGCGGCGAGACATCCAACTCCGCCGCCAACCGCAGCACGCCCGGCAAGCTCCCGCTCCAGCGCCCCCTGCGCATGCCATCGCGCAGGCACGCGGCGACCAGTTCCTGTTTGGGGGGGGGCCCACCGGATTCAACGTCACCGCACTGCAACAATGATAGAACCAGTTGTCGAAAATATTGTGCTTCCGCCCAGCCCTCGTCTGAGCTAGTTTCCTTTCAAGGTTGAAATCTCACCTTATTCACTACTGTCGCACGGCAAAACCAAGCCCCCCGCAAACCTCAGATTCTTCGAGAAAAAACCAACCGAAACTACCGTGAACACGATCAATTCAGCCCGCATTCGCGACCATCTGCGAGTTGCCATCAAGCCTTCCGCCCGCGCTTTTGCAGTGGTAGTGGCACTTGGAGTCGGCAGCGTGCAAGCGCTGACCACCACCGCAACCACTCCCCTTTTTCCCGGTCTCCGAACCGCTCTTTAGCCCCGCATGCGCACCAACTCAGAAAAGCAATTTCCTAGCAATCACGATGTACCCATACATGATCCGCAAAATGACAATCCGTGTGAGTTCCATGGCACTGATCCACCTGATGGGTGTGCCCTGCCTGCTGGTCCCGCCCGCCCGCGGGGCCGTGCCGGAGACATCACCCGCCGCCGTCTCGATGGACGCCTGGCATTGCGCCGGCCCGTTCAAGGACGCGCCCTTTGGCAGCCTGATCACCAGTTCGCGCCATGTTTTCGCTCCCGAGGCGGATGTCCTGGCCTGCAAAAACGCGCCCGCCGACCTAGCTAAATGTTACAATTCGCCGCCCTTTCCGGGCTACGAGAAACTCACCACGCCCGCCTGGGCAAGCCATCCGGAATGGTCCGACGGCTGGCGGCACTTCCTGCCACGCGGCCCCGCCCCGTCGCGCCATGAAACCGTTTATCTCTACCGCACGCTCACCGCACGCGACGCAACCCGGGTGACCATGCGTCTCTACGCGGAGGATGCCGTCACCGTTTGGCTCAACGGCGAGAAAACGGGCGCGGCCATCCGTTCATACAGTCCCGAGCACCGGCCGGTGGCGGTAGTAACCCCGTTGAACCTCCAACCGGGAGCCAACCGTCTGCTGGTCAAAATCACCTGTCTTTTCGGGCCACACGGCTTCGCGTTCGGTATCGACGGTCTAACGGTTACCTCGCAGGTCCCGCCCGATGGCTGGATGGCCGACGACATCCGCCTCGACCCCAACCAGCCGCCGCTGTTCAGCGCAGCCAACCGGCCGATGAATCTCATGCGACCGGACGAGGTGCCGGAGGCCGCTGCGGCAGCCGCCCGCCTGCGGTCGTTGCGTTGCGAGGTGGCGCAACTGCCGATGTTCGACCCCGAGGTTTCAGTGATGGAATCGGATCGCAGTAAACTGCCGCCGAGCGAGGGTGCCGCGATCTATCTGAAATCCCTGCGCGCGCTCGATCCGGCGGTGACCGCCGCACTCGCGCCGGGCGTACCTAACGAAATTGTGCTGGCCGCCAACGCGGCAGTCGAGGCGCACTGGGCGGCCCAGGCCCGTGCGTGCGGCCCGGTTCTTTTCATGCGCCACCCGGCTTACGCGATCAATGCTATCGCACCCCACAGCGCCGGCGGTGCCACGCCGTCCGCGCTCTGCATCTGGGATCCTGTTAGCCCGCCGCAGCCGCCGCGGGTGGTTTTCGAAGAAGAGGGACTGCGCCTGTTCGACATGAATCTATCCTACGATGCCCGAACGATCTTTTTTTCCGCCCGCCGCAATGGCGTGGAGGGCGGCTGGCACCTCTACGAAATCGGCGTGGACGGCACCCATCTCCAACAGATCACCAAGGGGAACTGCCAGGACATCAGCCCGCTCCCGCTGCCAGACGGGCGGATCGTCTTTGTCTCGGATCGTGCCGCCACCTGGGTGCAATGCCAGGCGCAGACCGCGCCGCTCCTTTACTCATGCGCCCGGGACGGCTCGGACATCCGCCGGCTTTCCGCCAACATCGACAGCGACCACTCACCGCAAATCATGGACGACGGGAGCATCCTGTTCACGCGCTGGGACTACGGCATCGAGAAGAACGTGGACGCACGCCACGCCCTGTGGACAATGTACCCCGACGGCACCTCGATGAAACTCTTTTTCGGCAACACGATCGAAGATCCCTGCGGGTTCTGGGAGGCCCGTCCGGTCCCCGGCCGCCCGGAGGTCGTCTGTGCCTTCGGCCCGCATCACAGCTACCACGCGGGCATGGCCGGACTGGTCTGGAACCTTCACGGTCCCGAGGCGCCTCGCGGCGAAGGTTTCCGCTATATCACAACCCAGCGCCCGTTTTACGGCGACACCACACTGCCCTACGGGTGGCAGGATCTTTTTCCCTTGAATGAACGCTTGTTCCTCGCCAGCTACGGCGGCGACGGCGCCAACAAGAACCGGCTTTATATGTTAGATGACCGCGGCAACCGCAAGTGCCTGTACGAGGCGGAGGGAAATCTCGGCTGTTGGAACCCGCTGCGCCTTGCGCCGACCCACCCGCCGCCGAGTGTCGTCCAAGCCAGCACCCCGGTCCCGTGGATCTACCGCGACCCGGAGGACATGAACCGCAAGCCCGAATCAGCAACCGGCACGCTCTTGGTGAGTGATGTCTATCAGGGCATCGCGCCACAAGTCAAACGGGGTGAGGCCAAATGGATCCAGGTGATGGAACAAGTGCAGAAATCCCGCAGCATGGCGGACGGCGAGGCGTGGGGTCACACGCCGATCATCTCGCGCGGCACCGTCCATGTCCGGCGCGAAATCGGCTTGGTGCCGATCGAGGCCGACGGCTCCGCCCACTTCACGGTGCCCGCCCTGCGCAGCATTTCGCTCAACGTGCTCAATGCCGAGGGCATGACCGTCATGCGCATGGGCTCGGACATGCACGTCATGCCCGGCGAAACCCAGAGCTGCATCGGCTGCCACGAAAACCGCAAAGGCGGCCTCGCACCCCCGCCGGTGGCACGCACGCCCCTCGCCGCCAGCCACCCGCCGGTCACCCCGGCCATGGCCGACTGGGGCACCGACGGCCTCATCGACTATCAGAAAGTGGTGCAACCGGTCTGGGATGCCTTTTGCATTTCCTGCCACAGCGGGCGGACACCCAAGGCCGGCATCGATCTAACAGGAGACCGCACGCGCTTCTTCTGCCAGTCCTACGACAACCTCGTCGAGCGCGCTTTGGTGGACTGGTTCCAACCTTTCGCCAACGACTACGACGAGAACACGCCTCTAACAGTCGGCGCGATCGTAAGCCGCATCCGGCCGAAACTGGAAGACCCCAAGCATTGCGGCAAGGCGATCCCGCCAGAAATGCGCCGCCGCGTCTGGGCGTGGATCGACGCCAACGTGCCCTACTATGCAACCTATACCTACGCCACCATCCCGGACGCGCAGGGCAATCCCATCACCCGCGGCCCCGGTGCGCGTTGCTCGTGGCAGGTGGACGGGCGATGGAACCCTAACAGCTGGCGGGCCTCGTCCGGCGCGCGCCCGCATTGGTTTTACGATGGCGTGAAACCGGTTTTTGATAAACGCTGCATGGATTGCCACAAACGCGAAACCTATAACGGCGGCACCTGGGGGTTCGGCGGCGGGCCGATGGATCAACCGATGCCGGTGACCAGCCGGCTCTGGCAGGACCGCGGACTGTGCGCCCACATGGCCACGGAGCGCTATGGCACCAGCATCCTCTACGGCCCCGAACTGCGCATCAACCTGACCCGCCCCGAAAACAGTTCCCTGCTCAACGCGCCCCTCGCCAAGACGGCCGGCGGCCAGGGTTTGTGCCGTGCCGCAGACGGCCAACCGGTCTTCGCCACCACCGGCGACCCGGACTATCAGACGATGCTGCGCGGCATCCGGGTGGCACAGGCGCGGCTCTATACCTGGCCGCGCGTGGACATTGACCCCGCGCATGTCGAGGCCGTCCGCAAGACGATTCTAACAGGAACTGACTTCGGCGATTCGCTGGGCGCCGCCAGCCGACTCTCCGCAGGATTGTCCCATCTCACAGAAATCCCGCGGGGCGGCGTCAACCTGGTGCTTGACGCGCAGGCCGCCAGCGAGGACAATGTTCCGATAGAGAAACCATCGGACACGCCGGACAATGCGGTTGACGGGAACCCGGCCACGTACTGGGACGACCGCGACAACGCGCCGGAGTATGCTCTGGGAGTGACCTTCGCCAAGCCGGTGGCGCTCTCGGTCCTCAGCATCACCGGATATGCGCATGAGAATTTCTCACCCAGGGATTTCACCCTGCTGGCCGACGGGCAAAAGATCGGGGAAGTCAAGGACGCGCGGTATCACGCCAACCGGTTGATCCTCCGCCTCCCGAAGGTCACGTGCACCCGCCTCGCCCTGCGCATCACCGCCTCCTACGGCGGATCGCCCGCCATCCGTGAACTCGAACTTTATGAATGAATCATACCATCTCTCACAATTAGGGCGACCATTATCTAACAGAGTTTGAGTCGAGGATTCAGCCGATCATTCCATGTGTAACGTCCCGGCCGGGACAAGCACGCAGCCGAGCTTTTCGCGCACGGCCGCCCACACGCGATAGGTTTCCAATCCGCGCACCGGTCCTTCCTGAGGCTGGCGACCTCAGAGACCGAGGACAGTTTTACCCGCTGCCAGCTTGTTGTCACCTATCTGCTCGCGACGTGGCAGGCAGCCGGAACCTGCGCGTCGCCCCACCTTCCCTGGGTCTTCCTAGTCAACGGCGGAACGACCGCTCCGGATCCGCTGTTCGGGCTGATCCGCCAACCCGGCGGTCCCGGCGAATCACCCGATGGTGACCCGGACCTCCAAGAGTCCGCCCGCCACCAGCTCCGCCAAAGCTATAGGAAACGCCAGGGTTTCGACCGCGCCGGTATCGTGCCGGCACCCAAACTCCGCGCCGATGAGGCCCGCGCGTTCTGTACCCTCGCGGAATAGGCGTTTGGAGGGAATTCCTGCGACCCCTGCGGCAGCTGCTACGTTGAACTCATCGTGCGGGAGCTTGAGTCGTTGTGCTTGTGTCTCTGCGCCACGCGCAACGAAACGGGAGCCCCACCCGAGGAACTGGCCGCCCTCCACCATGACCTGGTGCAGGTGGACGGCAAACGCCGTACCGCCGTACCGCTGGGCGGGTTCATCACCGCGCTGGCCACGCGTCCCGGCTTGGGCGTGCCGGAGTTGAAGTGCGCCGGACTGCCGGCCAAGTGGGAGCAAGAGGGGAGCGGTTCCAGAGCCGGTTCCAAGGCCGAGGAACGGTGAACTCCTTGAACGATAAGGAATCCAAGTGTTTCAGGGGCGTGGAGCATAGGAGATTCGAACTCCTGACCTTCTCATTGCGAACGAGACGCTCTACCAACTGAGCTAATGCCCCTTGCGACGCGGCAGACGGAATTGAGCATGAACCGCGGGGGAGAGCAAGCCTCAAATACTCAAATCTCCCGAGGAAATGAAAAAAGTCTTACCCTCCTTGACAATCCGCTTGCAAGCCGACCTGGGACGGGTAGAATCGGCCGCATGAAGCACGTCTTTCATACCCTCTTCCTGCTGGCTGCGGCTCTTTCCCTGACCTCCTGCCCGAACCCGGCACCAGGCGGCGGCGCTGTGGGTCCCTACGACGCCCATGGCAACTATGTCGAGGCCTGGGCCGACGATCCTTCGAAATGGCACCATTCCGCCCGTGATGTCGGTGCCATTGCCAAGAATGATCAGCCACCCGCCCACATGACGCCGCTGCCGTCGAGAGGACAGCCGGAAATCCTGCTGCCGCCGACGAAGCCGACGACGAAGCCGACGACGAAGCCGACCACCAGCAGGCCCAAGCCGACGGTGGCCAAGACCACTCCCAAGCCCAAACCGAAGCCCAAGCCGAAACCCGCGCCGAAGACCGTTCGCCACACGATCAAGAAGGGCGACACGCTCTCCGGTCTGGCGAAAAAATACGGCACGTCGGTTTCCGCGATCCAGCGGGCCAACAATCTTTCCGGCACCCTGATCCGGGCGGGCAAATCGCTGACCATTCCAAGCAAGAAATAGGCCGTGCGGGAGCCCCTCCCCCACCCTGTTTGACGCGCAACCCACCGCCGCATGGATGCCCGGGAGTTCCATCCGTTCGGTGCCAGCCACTACCTGGCGGTGGCAGCCACCCTGGTGGCGGGCATCGTGCTGGTCCGCTGGTTCCGCTGCCCGGAGGTCTCCGCCTCCGCCAAACTGCGGATGCGCCAAATGATGGCTGTGATCCTGTGCGTCGCCGTGGCCCTGGACCCCATCCTGGCGTGGCTGCGTCATCAAGACACCCCCGCCACGGCATGGCGGTTGATCCTAGGCAACTCACTTCCCATCCATCTGTGTGATGTGGTCTCGCTGCTGCTTGCCTGGGCCTTGATCAGCGGCAGCCAGCGGATCGCTGAGACCGGGTATTTCTGGAGTTTGGTCGGCACCACCCAGGGGTTGCTCACGCCGGCCCTGGTCTATGATTGGCACTCACCGGAGTATTACGGATTTTTCCTTCAACACGGCGGGGCACCGGTCGCCGCCATGGTGCTGGTCTTCGGACTCGGACTTGGCCCGCAACCGGGGTATTTCGTCAGAATGTTGTGGTGGAGCTGGGGTTACATGCTGGTGGTGTTTGCGCTCAATCTCTGGTTGGGAAGCAACTATGGATTCATCAACGGCAAGCCGGAGACGGCCTCGCTGTTGGACCGGATGGGGCCGTGGCCGTATTATCTGATCCCCCTTCAGATCATCGCCTTTTCAGGGTATTTGCTGCTTGGCTGGCTGGCGATTTACCTAAGCCGGCGGTTCCCCCCGCCTGCGGGGATGAAACCCGCGGGTGTCCGGTAAAAACCACCCCGCTAGCGATTATCGGCTTGGCAGTCCGCCCCGGTTCCGGTGCATGCTCTGGCCGTGGTCACCTTTGGCACAGTCTTTATCGCGGTATTGCCGGTCTATCTCCTCGTCCTGGCGGGTGCGGCATTCCGGAAAACCGGCATTCTGCGCCCCGAACACGAAGCGGGGATCATGCGGGTGGTCTATTTTGTGATGCTGCCGTGCTTCGTGCTTGATAAAATCCTGGGGGCGGCGGTCCTCCGTAGCGGCCCGTCGGTCTTGTGGGCGATGATCCTGGGCATCGGTTTGATTCTAGGGGGAATGACCATCGCCTGGGTGACCTCACGCTGCCTCGGGCTCAGCCGCGGCACCGGCATGAGGACTTTCACCATCGCCGCCGGGTGCCAGAATTTCGGCTTCACCGCAGTGCCGGTTTTGGAAATCCTCTGGGGCAGCGGTGCCCTGGCGATGATCTTCGTCCACAATCTCGGGGTGGAAGTGGCCATCTGGTCGGTGGGAGTGATGGTGATGAGCGGCGAGCGGAACATCCCCTGGCGCAAGCTGCTCAATGGACCGATCGTGGCGGTCAGCATCGGGTTGTTGCTGGTGATGCTGCGGGTGGACCACCTGGTCACCGGCGCTCTCCGCCAGGTGATCAGCCAACTCGGAGTCGGCGCGTTTCCAGTGGCGATCATGATCACCGGGGCGACGATGGTCAGTCTTTCAGCCCTGGAAAAGCCCTCCTTGAAAATCATCCTTGGGTCGTTGGTGGTCCGCCTGTGCCTGGCTCCGGCACTGATCCTGGCGGCCGCCAAATACCTGCCGATGGTCGTGGAACTCCGGCAAGTATTGGTGGTGCAGGCGGCCATGCCCGCGGCGATGACCCCCATCATGCTGGCCCGCCTCTACGGTGGCCGACCGGCGATCGCGGTGCAAGTGGTGGTCGCCACCACCCTAGGCAGCATCGCCACCCTGCCATGGATCATCTACTGGGGCATCCAGTGGGTGGGGCTCAAGCCGATGCTGCCCTAACCTAGCCCGCAAGACCGGAAATTTGGCCCGCTAATTTCACCGATTGGGGTTGCGCTGCCGGGAAAACCGGGGCAGATTCGAGGCGCACATGGCGGAGAAACTGAAATTGGTCGGCCCCAAAGCCGGACGTTGGCTCATCCTGATCGGCTCGATGGTGCTGCTGGTGGCAGGCTTGAAAGCCGCCCAAGACTTCTTCCTGCCGATTCTGCTGGCATTTTTCGTGGCCACGGTGAGCTTGCCCATCACCAACCTGGTGGCCCGCAAGCTCCCCCGCTCGCTGGCGGTGCTGATCACGGTACTGGTGGATTTCAGCTTCATCGTCGGCCTGCTGCTGCTGGCCTTCACCCTGGTGGACGACCTGCAGACCAAATGGAACCACCGCTACGCCGCGGAGGTTTCCAACCGGATCCAAACCGAGTCGGTATCGCTGGCCAAAACGCTCGAAAAATGGGGAGTCGAGGATGCGCGGGCGAAGATCAACGAAGCCGTCCAGGACAACCTGAAAGACCTCCAGAACATCCGCTTCGGACAAATCTGGGATGTCGGCACCGGCCTGTTGGGCCGGGTGGTAGGCTTTTTCGGAACCTTCCTGATCGTGCTCGTGCTCACCATCTTCATGTTGCTGGAGGCCGCCATGTTCGGGCGCCGCTTTGACCTGGTGAGCCAGGCCCGCGGACCGAACCTCTCGCGTTTGCTCAGTGCCACCAAGGATATCCAGCGCTACCTTGCGATCAAGACCGTCATTAGCCTGGTCACCGGGTTTTTGGCCGGCTTCCTGTGCTGGGCGGCAGATCTGGATTTCTACATCCTGTGGGGGATCCTGGCCTATGCGTTGAACTACATTCCGGTCATCGGCTCGCTGGTGGCGGGGGTGCCGCCCACCATCCTGGCCCTGATCACCTCAGGTGCTCCCAGCGCGGTGATCGTGGCTGGCGGCTACCTGCTGATCAACAACGTGCTCGGAGGTTTCGTCGAGCCCATGCTGGTCGGCCGCAGGTTCGGCATTTCCACCCTGGTCATCGTGATCGCGGTGATGTTCTGGGGTTGGGTCTGGGGACCGCTGGGCATGCTGATGGCCGTCCCCATCACGATGATGCTCAAGGTGGTGTTGGAGGGCAGCAACGAGTTCCGCTGGATCAGCGTGGCGATCTCCGCCGACCACACCCCGGAGGCGATCCACCAGGCACTGTTGGAAAGCGTACCGCAGGCCGACCCGGAAACCGAGGAACCGGCCGGCCAAACCACCGCCGGTTAGCTCACGGGCTCCTTCAGTAGCCGCGTTGGTCACAACGCGCCCGCGAATGGACAGCTCGGGATTTGAAGATGGGGGTGGGTAAGCTGCCGGGCATGTGCGGTTCCTTGGCGACGTGGACAATAAGGTCCACGCTCCTTATGTTCCCTGGCGACGTGGACAATAAGGTCCACGCTCCTTATGTTCCCTGGCGACGTGGACAATAAAGTCCACGCTCCTTATGTTCCCTGGCGACGTGGACAATAAGGTCCACGCTCCTTATGTTCCTTGGCGGCGTTGACAAGATGGTCCGCGCTCCTTATGTTTGCTTCAG